>JAQVYQ010000013.1 GCA_028708575.1 Tissierellia bacterium | reverse complement strand
CAATATGGCTTTTACAAGACTTTGATATAAACAATGAAACAATATTAATAACACCTGCTGAAGACTTCTACGCAACAGAAGGATTAGGAAAAGATGAAGTTAGAATATCTTATTGTATTAATATAGAGTCTCTAAAAAAAGCAATGTGCCTATTTGATGAAGCATTGAAAGTATATCCTGATAAAAAATAATGGAGCTCAGAAATGAGCTTCATTTTATTATTAGTTTTAAGCTACAATAAAGCAATTGTAGACATAGAAATACTATGATTGTAAAAAACTGATAAATTGAAGATAATTTGATATAATGTAATTTAACATAAGAAAATGGAGTTGAAATTTTATGGGTAGACGTAAGGAAATAAAAGAATTATATTACATTAGAGCTATAGCAGCTATAGGAATTCTAGTCATTCATGCTACAGCATCATTTGCTGTTTATTCCGAATTTGGTTCTAAGGCAATGTATCTAGGAATATTTTTAAACCAGTTTTTTAGATTTGGAAGCCCTGTTTTTATGATGGTTTCTGGATTAGTTATATTTTATAATTATAGATCTATAGATGAATTTAACACTAGAAGATTTCTCAAGAAAAAAATAGAATTCGTATTAGTTCCTTATACTATATGGTCTGCTATTTACTATTTTTATCCATACTTAATAAGAAAAACGCCTATTTATTTAGAAACTTTTATTAGTTTTGGCCAGGGACTCTTATTAGGAAGTAATTACTCACACCTATATTTTATAACTTTAATATTTCAATTCTATTTAGTAGTGCCATTGCTTATTAAATATTTAGCTAAACCAATGCAAGAAAGTCCTTTGAAAGTGTTTGCTTTTTTCTTCGTTTTCCAAGCTTTATTTTTAATATATTTATATTATTATAAATCTTCCCATACTTCTGGAATATTAGGATTCCTCAATAATTATGGATGGAAGACCTTGTTTTCTTGGTCCTCTTATTTCATGACTGGTGGGTTAATAGGGATGCATTATGACAAGTTTGTAGCATTTATTAATAAAAATATAAAATCTCTAACAATTGGATTTCTAATTACAACTTTTCTTTATGTTGGGCAAGTATTCTATAATATTTGGATTCACGGTAGTAGAAATTTTTATGACAACTTTGGATCTATTAGACCTCATACAATGATATATGTTTTATTTACAATGCCTATCCTAATTTTCCTTACAAGAAAAATAGTCGGCAATCCAAAGTTTAAATTTCTGAAAGATTTTGGAATATACTCTTTCGGAGTATATTTTTCTCATCCATTAATTTTATTAGTGATATTAAGACTTATGATTGGTTACTTACCATCCTATTTTGGATACAGTAGATTATCAACTTTAGTACTGGTCTGTGGATTAGGATTAGGAGCAACTTTTCTATTTGTTATATTGGTTGGGTCATTAAGTATTAGAGGTTTATTTATTGGCAAGGTTGAAAAGTACGCTTTTACCAATAAAAAATCGGCTCAGAAAAGTTAGATTATATATCTTACTATTGTGAATCGATTTATTATTATAATATTAAATATTCCAAATTAAAATGTCTATGTAAGAGAATTTGAATTAATAAGAAATAGAGTCATGTATCAGGCAACTAGATATACTCTTTTCTTATTAATTTTAAGGACCCTAGTATAATAGCTACATTTATCCAGAACATATATAAAATTCGATTATAAAACCATACATGATCTGCAAGTCCCATAACACATAGCCCTAAAATTCCAGATAAAGACGCAATAAGAATATTGTTAATATGTATATTCTTTTTTTCTTTTATTACCATAAATGTATGCTTTAAAAGTCTAAATACAATAACTATAAATGATAATATTGCAAATAATCCTGCTTCTAACCAAATCTGCACATATAGATTGTGAGTATGAGCTACAGTAGTCAATCCAAACGACTTATATCTTTGATATATGATTCCAAAAACTCTGTTCCCTAATCCTACACCTGTAAGCCAATAATCTCTTAACATGGCAAAAGCTGGTCCAAGAATCATCTGTCTATATTTAAGTGATGTGTCATTTGGATTAAAAATAGTCATTATTCTCCTATGAATTGAATCTGGCAGAAATGGAATTGCAATAACACCTAATAAAATGAATAAAGGTATTAATTTTTTCTTCCAGAAAAAAGCAAATACAAACATAGCTACTGCAAATGATACCCAAGCGGATCTAGAACCAGTTTTAAGTAAAATAACTAAAACAGGCAAAAGAAGAATTATCCAAAACATCTTTTTAATTATGGATTTCTCATTTAATATAACCGATGCAAAAAAGGGTATTATTAGCACTAACAACTCTCCATAAACATTAGGATTCCCCATTGTTGAATAAACTCTACCACCCATTCCTTGGTTAATCGTTAAATCCGTTTGTGCTGGATTCACTTGTATCCCCACTACTAACCATTGATATACTCCATAAAGGGTAGTAAGCATTACTCCTATCAAAATTATCTTTATTAATTTATATAAATCATCATAGGTCTTAATAGAATTCACTATAATAATTACTGTAATAAATGATATCAAATAATATAGTAAATAATTTATGCTTTCACTTGGAAATAATGATGTAATTCCAGAAATAAAAATGCAGATAAAAAATATTATTATTGAAAATTCTATATCCTCAAAGTTAACCTTACTACCATCTATAATAGCCTTGATTAAAAACAAAACAAACAAAGCAAAGGTAAGCAATACCCCATAAGCATTGTACCATCTATGATCAGGTATTATGATAGTTAATACTATAAACAGTCCAATACAAACACTAAAGTTATTTAAGACAATTTTCATTATTTTAACAAATAAACTAGCACTAAACACCCTTTCAAATTTTAAATATAGTCTTCTAAGCCAATTTAATGGTTTATTAATTAAAGCATCAATTATCTTATAGAAAAAACTGTTTACCCAAATATTATTTAAACTATCTGGTCCTATAAAGGAAGATATGATTTTGCTTTGATTAATTATTGATTCAAAATTATTTCTCATTTTTATCATCCTCTACACTACTCAGCTAATTTAAGTTCTGAAATTCTTCCATCTTTAAAGACAGAATTACCAGCATATATGGTTACAGTCTGGCCTACATAATAGACGGATTTATCAATTGAAGCTCCACTTCCACTAATGATGCCATTTGCCTTCATTCTTAAGTAAAGTGATGAATACCCTTCTCTACTAGACCCTTTTAATTGACCGAAATCGTCACTTTCCCAATAAATAGATGGCCCAGGTGTTATTTCAACAATCTCTCCGTAGTTTGAATTTTGAACTGATTCAGTCACTGGATCAGAAATTGAAAGTGCATCTATAGTATAATCAGGTGTTTCTTCAATATAGAAAGAAATATAAATATCATTTGCACTTGTTTCCAATGGTTGAGCAACTTTGGCAGTGGTAAACTTACTCCCAATACCTACTACACTTATTATTACTATTAGAATAATAACTATATCTATCCAGGTAAATTTCTTTTTTAACATATTTAGTCCTCCTAAATCTCTTCTACATCAGAGATTCTTCCGTAAAAAATGGAATCCCCTACTCTTAAAGTAATATACTGTCCAATATAATAGTTTGAACCACCTATATTTATACCATTAGGTCCCAAAGCACCATTTGTCTCCATATGGATATAGACCAAGGACCACCCCTCTTTAGTTGATTTCACTTGATTTCCATCCTTATCAAAACCCCAAGATATTGAATCTCCTACTTCAATATCCACAACTTTCCCAAGATTCTTATTTTGTAATGTTTCTGTTGTTGGATCTCCAATACTTATATTATTTGCAGTAAAACTATTTACTTCCTCTTGATAAAAAGTAATCCTCAGATTTGGCTCACTACTGACTATTGTAGTATTGTTTGAAAACAGTCCTATTTTGCTTGCCAAAAATATTCCAAATATAAGTACTGCTAAAATTATAATAATATCAATAATACTTATCTTCCCAAATAATTTACCATTTTTATCTATCATTATATCCCTTCCTTATCTAAATTTCATATACTTGAAGAGTGTTTTTCACTGTAGTATCCAAGTTAAAGTTTTCATTCAAATGATTATGAGCCCTCTGACCTAAAGCTTTTCTCAAATCTTCATCAATTATTAATTTAGTCAATAGTTCAACGAATGCATTTTTATCTCCATAATCTATTAAGAAGCCATTGCCATTCTTTTCATTAATAATTTCACTGGTGCCACCACTATCAGTGGTTAAAACTGGGATAGCTGCTGCCATTGCTTCTAAGATTGAAATCCCAAATGCTTCACTTTTAGAGTGAGATATAAAGATATCAGATGATTTTAATATATTTTTAATATCTCTTCTGAATCCAGTAAATATAATATAATCTTCAAGATTTAATTCTATAGCTCTCTGCTTTATAGTATTAAGGAGTTGTCCATCTCCAGTTAATACAAATTTGAAATCCAAAGTTGCAATATCTTTTTTATTAATACAATAATCAACCAATAGTCTTATAGAATCCAATAAGAATTCATGCCCTTTCTCCTCAGTAAATCTAGCTACAGAGGCTATCACTATTGTGGTCTTATTTATATTGTATTCATCTCTAAAAGTCAAAGGAATTGGTTGATTCCACTCCTTTAAATCTATACCAGTATATATTAGTTTTATTTTTTTCTTTGAAATTTTTTCTTCTATTAATTGTTCTTTAACCTTTTCACTAACGGCAATTATAATATCATCTTTACTTGTCATTATTTTATTAGTTAATATTACGGATTTTGAATTTTCTAGTAACATATGTCTTGTATGTATAAGCTTTACATTATTGCCTATTATTTTACTTAAAATTGATATATAGTTTTCTCTTAAAAAGTGGCTATGTATTACACCTATAGACAATTCTTTGCAAATCTTTTTTAGTTTCTTTGCTGCATTCATATCAAATGGGCTTTTCATTTCAATATGAATCAATTCTATATCTAATTCTTCAAACATTTCTCTACCAATTCCATCTTCAGAATAGGCAATAACAAATTGACATTTTTTATTATGTAATTTCTTAGCTAAGGAATAAATATATACTTCAGTTCCACCATTTCCTAAATAGTTCAATAAATGCAGGACCTTTTGCATCTTTATATCACCTCATATAATATGTATTATAACATTATTAAGGCATATTTAAAACCAAAATGTAAAGAGACAAAATAAAGGAAGCACAAGGCTTCCTCTAATTTAGGTATTCAATTTCTAAATGTACTGCTTGAGGCATCTCTTTCAAATTTGTCTTTACTACTACAATAGGATAATCGTACTCTTGAGTTACTATTTCATTTGGATTTGGATCTGCATATTTTGCATTTACTATTAAATCAAATTTTTCTTCTCCATAGTATTCTTTTAAAACACTATCAATATCCACAAAATATCCCTTAGACTTTTTCTCTCCCCTAGTTACAATTACGTAAATATCATCTTTAAACTTGCATGTTAATGCTCTTTCTTCCATTATGTACTTGGGAAGTGCCTCTTGTATTTCTACTGGTAAATCTTCTACTTCCACTGCCTTGTAATCCACCTCATTTGAATCACCCTTAAATATCTTTGGTAAAAATAATGCTCCTAAGGCTATTATTAATATTAATCCAAAAATTAAATATCTTTTCACATATATCCCCCCTATTATTCTTAGTTAATATTTATTCGAATAACAGGGGATATATGCTTGAGACTCATAATCTAATATATCTATTCATAATATTCAAGAGCAGTATTTACTAAATTATCAACTGTAATATTATATTCCTCAAATAATTTATTACCAGGTGCTGATGCTCCGAAACTATCTATTGCTATTATCTTACCATCAAGACCAGTATATTTGTGCCATCCAAATGATACTGCTGCTTCAATAGCAACTCTCTTTCTAATACTATTTGGAAGTACTTCTTCTTTGTATTCATATGATTGTTCTTCAAATAATTCAAAAGAAGGCATACTGACAACTCTTACTCCAATATTGTTTTCTTCAATTTTCTTAGCAGCCTCTACAGCTAATTGTACTTCTGAGCCAGTAGCGATTAATATTATATCCAATTCTTTATTTTCTTTTTTTAGTATATATCCACCCTTTAGAGCAGCTTTGCCTGTACCCTCTAATAGTGGCAAGTTTTGTCTAGTTAAAACTAATCCTACTGGAGTTTCTTTTCTTGTTAATGCAATATACCATCCAGCAGCTGTCTCTATAGCATCAGCTGGTCTATACTCAATAAAGTTTGGCTGAGCCCTGAAGATAGCTAACTGTTCAATCGGTTGATGTGTTGGTCCATCTTCTCCAACACCAATACTATCATGAGTCAAGACATATGTAACTGGTAGCTTCATTAAAGAAGATAGTCTCATTGCTGGCTTCATATAGTCTGTAAATATAAAGAATGTTCCACCATATGGTCTTAAGCCACCGTGCAATGCCATACCGTTTAAAGCTGCTGCCATAGCATGTTCTCTTACACCAAAGTGGATATTAGAACCAGAATAATTTTCTGATGATAAACTCTCTCTATTCTTCATATTAGTCTTATTTGATGGTGCTAAGTCTGCTGAACCACCAATAAGATTAGGTACTTTTTCTGCTATTCTATTAATTAAAATTCCTGATGCTTCTCTAGTAGAAACGCTCTTATCAAATGACCAAAATTCATCAGATTCAATATAATCTAATGGGAGTTCAAGATTAAGCCAGCTTTCAAATTCTTTAGTAAGGTCCGGATATTTTCCTCTATATCTATCTAATTTTGAATTCCAATTATCCTCTTCTTCTTTGCCCTTTTCAATAATTTGTTCCATATAATCGGATACCTCTTGTGGCACATGGAAGTGGTCATTATCCCATTTCATTCTATTTTTCATATCAGTCATAGCTTCTGAACCTAATGGTTCACCATGAGCGGAAGAATTACCTTGCTTACTTGTTCCATACCCTATTTCAGTTCTAATTTCTATAAGTGTAGGCTTATTGACATTTTCCTTAGCTAAATTGATTGCTTCTTCAATTCTAAGAATATCATTACCATCTTCTACTAAAATTGTTTCCCAACCTAAGGCTTCAAATCTACCTCTTACATTCTCTTTAAATGCTAAATCAGTACTTCCCTCAATTGTAATAGAATTGGAATCGTATAATACTATTAATTTGCCTAATCCTAATGAACCAGCTAAGGATGCTGCCTCATTGCTTATGCCTTCCATTAAACATCCATCTCCTGATAAGACATATGTATAATGGTCTATAATATCCATTTCTTCAGTATTGAATTTTGCTCTCATATGAGCTTCAGCCATTGCCATCCCTAGACCCATGGCAATCCCTTGTCCTAAAGGACCTGTTGTAGCTTCAATCCCTAGTGTATGGCCATATTCAGGATGCCCTGGTGTTTTACTGCCCAATTGTCTAAAGTTTTTCAAATCATCATTAGTCAATCCATAACCATATAAGTGTAGTAAAGAATATATAAGTGCAGAACCATGTCCTGCAGATAATATAAATCTATCTCTATTAACCCAATCTGGGTTTTTAGGATTGTGTTTCATTACCTTAGACCAAAGAGTATGTGCCATAGGTGCAGCACCTAACGGTAGCCCTGGATGCCCCGATTTAGCTTTCTCTACCATTTCAGCAGATAATACTCTTATGGTATCAATAGTTAGTTGATCAATGTTCATATATGCTCTCCTCCAAATTTAAGTTATTCTACTGCATTTCTATCAAATATTACCTCTAATAAAAATTTAGGTAATACAATTTGCCTTTTTATTCTAGATGGATCCTGAAACAGCCTATATAGCCACTCTAATCCTAGTTTAATAAAAATATCTGGAGCTCTTTTAGAATTTCCAGATAATATGTCCATTACTCCACCATTTCCTATGATGACTTTTCCAGTAATTATATCCTTATTTGAATCTATCCAAATTTCTTGCTTTGGAAATCCAAATCCAACAAAGATTATATCCGGGTTTAATTTATTAATCTCATCTATAATTGCTTTTTCCTCAGGCTCATTTTTTAAACCTAAATGACTTCCCTTAAAATAGCCATGATGATATCCAACCACATTTATATTAGGATACTTTCCCATTATATTATCTGCAGCAACTTTAGCTATCCCATCCTTACCACCTAAGAGATAGAGACTATAGGAATTAGTATTTGCTATTTCAAGAAGCTTTATAGATGTATCAAATCCTGTAACCCTTTCTTTCAGTGGCTTTTTCTTGATTTTCGAACCATAAATAAGACCTATTCCATCAGCTAATATTAGATCACCTTTATTTATTAGATCTCTTAATTCTTCATCTTTTTTTGCTGCCATAACAATTTCAGTATTAGGTGTATATATTGTCCTTAATTTATTTTCTTTAAGATAGGTTTCTAATAAGTTCACAGTTTCGTCTAATGTTGTATTACATATGTTTACTCCAAAAATCTTTACCATATCCATATAATCACCTACCTTAATATATCATAGGCTAATTTAACATTCATAAGCGCTAAGTTCTTTAGTGTATTACTATTATTACTTATGTCCTTCTTTATGCTATCTTTATTGTTCCAAACATTGTCTATATTAGTGATTAGATCATCTATGTTTAAATCTTCTACATCGCACATGTAAGCAAGGCCTATACTTTCTAAAAGGCCTGTTATCTTAGGATCATATATTAATCCTACCATTGGTATTGATTGAGTTGCAGCATATATAAGAGAATGCAATCTCATGGCAATTATCATATCCATTTCTTTGATTATTCCCATAATTTCTTCTACATTATACTTTTTTTTCAATATGTAGCATCCATCTTCTTTTACTAACTCTAATATATCCTTTCCGATATTTAAGTCTTCTGGATAATGCATTGGTATCAATACAATTGTTGCATTGTATTCCTTTATCATATAATCAATAGCCTTAGCAATATTAGTTTCTAAACCCTTTGCTTTTTCCCATTCTCTTATGGATACTCCTATTAATGGCTTTTCCTTAGGTATCTTTTCATCTAAAAAAATATTATCAATTATACTATCTGCAGCAGGCTCTAATGTATATACTGGATCAGCAGTAACATGAATATTCTTATTAGTGACACCCATTA
Source organism: Tissierellia bacterium (assembly GCA_028708575.1). Lineage (GTDB taxonomy): Bacteria > Bacillota > Clostridia > Tissierellales > Tissierellaceae > UBA3583. The sequence continues at coordinate 25,286 of JAQVYQ010000013.1, read as the reverse complement.
TATCTAAATATTCTTTGGATCTATTATCTCTCAAAGTTATTAAATCTACTTTATTGAGTATTGTTCGTGTGAAAAATCTATTTAGTTTCTTATTAATAGGTCCAATCCCATTGGCATAAACCATTACTTTTCTCTTAAATATCTTTGCAAAAAACATAACAGTTAAATAATATAATAAAGATCTTGTACTAGTCACATCCTGTAATAGACTTCCGCCACCACTTATAAAAAGCGAGCATTCTTTAATTGAGCATACTACATCTCTAAAGTTAAATCTATTTACAGCTTTGACTGGATACATGCTTTCTGTTTTTTCAGGATTATAAGATAAAACAGTGATATCTAAATCCTTATTCACTTCTCTTAAGTCCTTGACTATAGCCTTTAGTATTGCATCATCTCCACTGTTATCAAAGCCATAGTACCCAGACAAAAGTACCGACTTCATATGTCCCATGATAATCTCCTCTTATCTTTCTTTATCTAAAATCGTATTATATATATTTAAATGCGTCTTAGCCATAGAATCATATGAGAAATTTGCTTTAGCATCATCATATAAATTAGTTCCCATTTCATTCAACAAGACTTTATTGTCTATAAGGTTTATTATATTATCTGCTAGTGCACTATAATCTCCTACATCAATTAAATATCCATTATATTCATTCTTAACTAGCTTACTAATACCGCCTACATCTGTAGATATTATTGGCTTAGACATTCTGGCACCTTCTAGTATTACATAAGGAAAGCTTTCACTAATAGATGTGAGAACATTTATGTCTATTGCATTAATAAAAGAATCTGGATCATTAGCAAATCCAAGGAAATGAACATTTTTTTCTATTCCAAATTCTTTAACCATTTCTTTTAACTTTGCTTCATTATTACCATTTCCTGCAATTAAGAAAATTGTATCGTCTCTCTTCTTCAATATCAAATCTGCTGCTTTTATAAAAGTCTCATGATTCTTTACTTGATCAAGTCTTGCTAATATTCCTACAATATTCTTTCCCTCATCTGTTATGTTATATCTAGATAAAAACTCATTCTTTGATACATAATCTAAATCATAACTAAAATCAATTCCATTATAGACTACAAAAATTTCGTCTTTATTAAAACCTCTATCCACAAGCATTTCTTTAAAGTTATCGGATACTGCAATAAAATGATAGAATTTTTTTAGTGAAAAGGTATTAATTGCTGTAAAGATTATCCTTTTATACAATGTATCTCTAAAATCCAGTTTGTAATCGCTATGTATTGTAGTAATCATTGGTTTATTAATCTTTTTTCTCAAGAACATTGCTATAAAATTTGCTCTAGCACCATGGCAATGAACTAAATCGAAATCATCATTAATTAATCTAGCCAATCTATCTACTACTCTAATATCCGCTCTATTCTTTTGTTCATAGACTTCTATATCTATGCCTACCCTTTTGGCATCTTCATAAAATGAGTCCTCTATAAAACATATAATCTTTACATCTATTAATTTACTTAGTCCTTTCACTAAGGAAATAATATGGGTCTTTGCTCCGCCTGTATCTCCACCAGAGATTAAATGAAGTACTTTCAAGTATTGCCACCTCCTTTAATACCTCTTATAACTTTAATGCTATAATCATCTATTTATCTTATTTCATATTCTCCTCTTATCATAAAAAAGGCATCATTTGTCACATATACTCCTCTTCCATCATCTCTTGGTATTATTAAAAGATGATTTGAAGGTATAGGCTCATCTCTTCCAATATCTACTCCTCCAGTTACATCTAATAATCCTCCTAAATCACTTACTATTGCTGTTGCATTGCCACTTCTTAAAATAATCTCAGTATTAGCTTTTCCTAATAAAAATCTACCTGCAGGAACTTCTACAACTTCTAATTCACTAACACTAGATCCTGAGTTTGAATTAAACCTATTATCAACATATATTTTTAACTGTTCAATGCTATTATTAACATAACTTAGTGTAACTAAGGGATCAGACTCAGAGCCAGGCTCTGAAAATACAATACTTGATCCAAACAATGCAATAACTGCTCCTAAAGCTATGTATGTCTTCTTTATCTTCATATATGTAACACTCTCCTTAAAGTCATAATTTGAATTTTTATTACTAAGTATTTACGCTAGAGTGTAGCTAAATCCTAAGTAGTAATTGTGTATTATGTATTGTTAATTGCCTTTTTTCATTATACTATAAAACAAAGAAATAAGCATTTATTTTAACTATTACTATTAAAATAAATGCTTATTTACAATATGTATTTAAGGATACCATTAAATTATTTGCTAATACCTATGCTTATCTTTAGTGCTTCATCAACTATTTTCATCATATCCTCATCGAATTTACCAATTTTTTCTCTAAGTCTTTTCTTATCAATTGTCCTAATTTGCTCCAATAAAACTACAGAATCCTTTGGCAAGCCATAGTCAGGAGCATTTATTTCAACATGGGTTGGCAATCTAGCCTTATTTATTTGTGAAGTAATTGCAGCAATTATTATCGTTGGACTGTATTTATTACCAACATTATTTTGAACAACTAATACTGGCCTCACACCACCTTGCTCAGATCCTATGACTGGACTTAAATCTGCATAGTAAATATCTCCTCTTTTCAAAATCAAGGTGAATCACAACCTAGGCTGATTTCATACTCACACAAATCAAGCATGTCTTCTTCCAAGCCCAATTCCGCCAGGGTTAAATTTATTTGACTCATCTCACAATAACCACATTTTAACTTTTCATATATATCACATTCTAGATTTTCTTTTAAATAGACAACTAAGGATTTCATTTTTATATCAATATTGCTACTAAGCATTGGAAGCATATTATTTACCTCCTTCATAAATTCCACCCCCCTTTTTATTTAGAGAAAAATTGTGTAAATTAATTATATAATGTAATGGGAAAATGTGCAACTTAATAGTTTACAGACCATTAATCTACTAAATAATTCTTAATACTAACTATCTTGTCCTCTGAAATATATACTCTAGGCAGTCTCCTTCCCATCATGCATATAATCTCATAATTAACAGTTCCTAATATTGATGCTAAGTCTTCTACAAGTGGATAATTCTTATTCCCATATCCAAATAATATTACTTCATTACCAATACTTACATCCTCAATATCAGTAACATCTATCATCGTTTGATCCATACAAATTCTACCTACAATTGGAGCTTTTTCCCCTTTTATACTAACAAAAGCCTTATTTGATAACATTCTCGTATAGCCATCTGCATATCCAATAGGTATAGTCGCAATTATACTTTCTTTTTCAGTATGGAATATGTGATTATAGCTAATGCCAGTGCCCGCTGGCACTTTATTTACATTTGATATTCTGGCCTTTAAAGTCATTGCTGGCACTAGTTTTATCTTGTTCTTATCTACATCTTCAGATGGATAGTATCCATATAATATAATACCTGGTCTAACCATATCTAAATTGTATTCAGGTGTATCTATTATAGCTGCTGAATTAGATGCATGTTTTATTTCTATATTAATATCTCTTAATTTTAACTGTTCATTCACCCAATTAAATCTTTCAAATTGGAGTTTTGTAAATGATTTGTCCTTTTCATCTGCCTTTGCAAAATGTGTGAACATACCTTCTATTTCAATATTTGGCAATTTGCTTATTTTAACTATTTCTTCTATGGATTCTTCATTTGGTACAAATCCTATTCTAGTCATGCCAGTATCTATTTTTATATGAATTTTCACCTTTTTATTCTTACTAAGAGCAGTATCTGATAATGATTTTGCAGCTCTATATGTATATATTTCTAGAATTAAATCATTATCTACAACCAATCCTAATTGTCCTTTAGAAGCATAGCTAAGAAGTTGTATTGGCAGTTTTATACCTGCTTTCCTTAATTCAACTGCTTCTGTTAGTATTGACACTGCTAATCTATCAACGCCTATTTCTTCATACATTTTGCCTATTTCAACTGAACCATGAGCATAGGCGTTAGCTTTAATAACAGCTATGATCTTAGTTGGTTTTTTAACAAATTTTCGTATTTCATAAAAATTCTTTTTTAAATTGTCCATATTTATTTCAAGCCATACAGACCCTACTTCATTAAAATTTTCCATTAATATTCTTTTCTTCCTTTCAATCTTTAGTAAAAAAGATAATTACTTGATATATTTAAAATCGCTATACTCTATTATAACTCTTTCATTAGAATTTTCATCTAATATCTTTAATTTATATGGTTCAAAACCTTTCTTTTTTAAATAAATTATTTGTTTTTTACTGTATTTATTCTTATTTTCTATATTATTATAAAAAACATAATAATCTACATTATCTATTTTTTCTACTTTTATAGATTTTATGTTTTTTCTTTCCCTAAGAAACTTGCCTATTAATAAAGATTGATCAAATTTCTTTATTGGATTAAGCTCTATAGACTCTTTCATGGAAGCATGCTTTATATATATTTTATCCCCATCATATTCAATAACAATATCATCACTTTCAGATGGCTCAGTAATTACCAATTTATATTTGCCCCCTAGTGTATAACTTTCTTTCATCTTGTATTGACTATTTTCATTATCCATTATAGTTTGCATTTTTAGTTCAGTTTTATAACCTGAATACTTATCTAAATGTTTTTCTAATTTCTTAAGTATTTTTTCTTCAGTGTTAAAAGTACATGATACTAAAATCATTGAAATTGCAAGAATAGATAATAAAAGTCTCTTCAAACAAAACCACCTCTTAATATTGAATTAGCTTAATCGCCTTAGGAATGTTTTCTAATATATCACTTGCAAGTAAGCCATATTCTCCCTTCTTATCTTTAGCTATGTCTCCAGCTAAACCATGACAATAAGTTGCAAGCTTACATGCTTTATAAACGTCTATACCTTGACAAATGAAGCTTATAATCATACCAGTTAGCACATCTCCTGAACCAGCAGTTGCCATACCTGGATTACCAGTATAATTCTTGTAAATCATATCACCATAAGACACTATAGTTTCATTACCTTTTAATACAGTTATTACATTATATTTATCGCTGGTATATTTAGAATAGTAAATCCTATTTTCTTGAATTTCTTTAATGTCTTTGTCTAATAGTCTTGCTAATTCTCCAGGATGTGGTGTTATTACAGTAGGAGCATTTCTATTTGAAAGTATTCTATAATCATTTATTGCATTGATTCCATCTGCGTCTAATACAATTGGACCTTCAAACCTTTTCAAAATAGATTTAACTAATTGTCTTTTATTGACGTCTACACCTAGACCAGGCCCTAAAGCTAATCCATCAAAACCACTAAATAGTTCTAAACATTCATTGTTATTCTTATAGCTTTTAATAATAACTTCTGTAAGTTTAATTGCCATAATATCAGCTATTTCATCTGGAACAATTGAATAAACAAGACCTGCTCCACTTCTTATAGCTGCTGTTGAAGATAGATATGCAGCCCCTGTCATTCCTTTACTACCAGCTATAATACCTACTCTCCCATAAGTTCCTTTATGGGACTTGGCTTCTCTTTTGGGCAGTATTTCTTTTATTTCATCAGGGACTTGAAATTTAATTTCTTCCCTATATCCAAATGCAATAGCAATAGCAATAGCATATTCATCTTCATGAGAAATTGAAACTTCTATAGAATTTAAATTTAATAAATTTAATTGAGAATTAATTATTGGATTTGATGATACATAGGGCTTGTCCTTATTTGTATGTAGTATTTCTATATCTTTCCAACCAATAGTTCCTATACCAGTTCCTAATAATTTACTTACAGCTTCCTTACATGCAAATAATCCAGATATAGTTCGTGGGTTCTTATTCTTGTTTTCTACATATTCCAGTTCTTTTTCTGTAAATATCTTTCTACAAAAGCTTTCTATATTCTTATCTAATATATTTTTTATTCTGCTAATCTTAACTATATCAATCCCAGCTTTCACCCTAATCACCCCATATTTGTATTTTACCAATCTTAGAATCTATTATCAATAGGCTAATATAGGATAAATGTGATGGAATAACCTATATGCATTATACAAATTATCCATAATAAAAACAAAGGAGCCTTGGGCTCCTTCAGTTTATTTCTTGTTTTTTGATTGTTTGTTTGAATTTTTATCTGTTGAGCTTGTAAATTGTTGTTGAGTTGAACTGTTTTGATTCATGGTATTGTTCATGTTTTGACTTAAAGAACTTGTCATACCTGGCATGGATTGGCTTCCTTGTTGCATATTATTCCCACTTGTTGCACCACTATATATATTCGATGATGATCCAGATGTATTCATATTACTAACTGCGGATGTTAGTGAGCTTTTAATGGATTGAAGATCTTGTTGATTTGCTTTAGGTGCTGGGGTATAATATCCTTTTTGTTCTGCCATTTGATAAATTTGATATTGCATCTTTTCAGCTTCACTTCTTAGTGTTTGCCATGTGCTTCTAAGTTGTTGATTTGATGTTTCTGTAATTGCGGTTGTATAGCAGTTTATACTATGTTTAGTACCAGCTAAAACGTCGGTGAAAATATCTCTGTCTTGCATTAATTTAAACCTCCTATTGAATTGAATTAATTAAATTTGTAGCGGTCGTTTTTGCGTCTTGACTAGATTGTGTAAGCATTTGTTTAAATTGTTGGTCTTGACACTGATTTGAATATAATTCAAACTTGGAACTCATGGTCAAATGCTCTCCAGCTATTTCTTTAATAAGATTTAATTCTTGTTGTGTTATACTGCTTAGATTTAAAGTGTTTTTTAAAGCCAAAATGTTTCCCTCCTAAATTGATAAATTATTTTACATGATTACTATTTGTCATAAAAGTATATTTATACTGAATATAAATAAGGTAATTTATGGTATTTAATATATTAAAAATAAATTTCAGATTTTACTTGACTAATCTAAAGAAAAGTATTATCATTGTCCTAATTGAATAACTCTTATCAAGAGAGGTGGAGGGATTGGCCCGATGAAACCCAGCAACCTGTGATTTAATCACAAGGTGCTAATTCCAGCGACTTTGATCGCAAGATAAGAGAGGATAACAGCCTCTTTTATTAAGAGGTTTTTTTATTTCTAAAAGAATAGAGGTGATTTAATGATTAGTATACAAAATCTTTCAAAAGATTTTACAAATGGTAAAGAAATTCTAACAGCAGTAGATAATATTAGCCTAAATGTAAACAAAGGAGAAATATTTGGAATCATTGGACTAAGTGGAGCAGGAAAATCAACATTAATAAGATGTATCAATAGATTAGAAGAACCTACTAGCGGTAAAATTTTTATTGATAATGTTGATCTTACTTCTCTAGACAAAGAATCCTTAAGGTTAATGCGAAAAGAAATAGGCATGATATTTCAACATTTTAACCTATTATCTCAAAAAACAGTCTATGATAATATAGCTTTCCCTTTAGAACTTAATGGAGAAAATAAGGATCAAATCGATAAAAGAGTGAACCTCTTATTAGAATATGTGGAGCTTACTGATAAAAAATACTCTTATCCCAGCCAGTTAAGTGGCGGGCAGAAGCAGCGTGTTGCTATTGCAAGAGCAATTGCAAACAATCCAAAGATTTTATTAAGCGATGAAGGAACATCTGCCCTTGACCCTAGAACAACTAAATCCATACTATCATTGTTAAATAGGATAAGACGTGAATTTGGAATTACAATTGTGATGATTACTCATCAAATGGAAGTTGTAAAAGATATTTGTGATAGAGTTGCAATTATGGAAGATGGTAAAATAGTAGAAACCAATACAGTAGAAAGTATTTTTAGAGAACCTAAAACAAAAACTGCAAGCACTTTTATTAGTTCTATGAGCAATACAATAGAAGATGAAGTTATAAATCCAAAAGATTTCAATGGTATACTAATTAGACTTAGTTATCTTGGAAATGACGCTAACCAACCAATTGTTTCTAAGGCTATTAAGCAGTTTGATATAAATGTTAATATTCTATCAGGAAATATTAATAAATTACAAGAAACTAATGTAGGTCATCTTATACTTGAATTAACAGGTGATGATGACCAAATAAGTAAAGCAATTTCGCACTTAAGAAATGAAGATGTACATGTGGAGGTGTTACAATGATTGATTTAGTCTTACCCTCAGTATTGGAAACACTATACATGGTATTCTTCTCCACTGCATTTTCTTTATTATTAGGTTTCCCATTAGGCATACTTTTAGTCATTACTGAGAAAGGCAGCATTTGGGAAAAACCAATGCTAAATAAAGTATTAAATACTATAATAAATTTATTAAGGTCCTTCCCTTTTATCATTTTAATGATATTATTATTCCCACTATCTAAATTGTTGATAGGAAAGACCATAGGTACAAAAGCTACTATAGTTCCTTTATCTATTGCAGCAGCACCTTTTGTTGCTAGAGTAATGGAAAGTAGTTTAAAGGAAGTGGATAAAGGTGTCATAGAATTCAGCTTATCTATGGGAGCAACTGTTCCACAAATAATAACTAAAGTTTTATTTTCTGAAGCTCTACCATCAATAATTCTAGGCGTCACATTAACAATTATTAATTTAATTGGTTATTCTGCTATGGCTGGTTCAATTGGCGGCGGTGGTTTAGGAGACCTAGCTATTAGATACGGTTTGTATAGGTATCAAACAGATGTAATGATTGTTTCAGTAATAGTAATTATAATTTTAGTTCAGTCAATACAATTTATAGGAAATACATTAGCAGCAAAAATAAATAAAAAATAATTTGGAGGTATTTAAATGAAAAAAATATTATCATTAGCATTAATAATAGCATTATCTTTATCTGTCTTTGTTGGTTGTGCATCTACTGAAGAAACGCCAGCAGAGCTTGAAACATTAACTATAGGTGTATCACCAGAACCACATGCTACATTAATTTCTTTAGTTGCTGATAATTTGAAAGAAGAAGGAATCGAAATTAAAACTATTGAATTCACAGATTATGTAAAACCAAACCATGCTTTAGAAGATGGCGAAATTGATGCTAACTTCTTCCAGCATGAACCATATTTAGATGATTTTGTAGCAAAAGAAGGTTTACACTTAGTATCGGCTGGTGGTGTACATGTTGAACCAATGGCTTTATATGCTAATGGATTAGAATCTATTGATGATATCCCTGAAGGCGGAGAAATTGCAATACCAAATGACACCGTAAATGGTGGCCGTGCTCTTCTATTATTACAAGAAAATGGCTTAATTACATTAAATGAAGATGCTGGTTTAGAAGCAACTGAAAATGATATAAAAGATAATCCAAAGAATTTAACATTTACAGCTTTAGAAGCTGCAACTTTACCTAGAGTATTAGGAGAAGTAGACGGGGCTGTTATTAATGGTAATTATGCTTTAGAAGCAGGTTTAAACCCTGTAGATGATGGTTTAGTTATAGAAGGTAAAGAATCACCATATGTAAATATTGTCGCTGTAAGAGAAGGAGAAGAAAACGAAGAAAAGTTTGTTAAATTAATGAAAGCTCTACAATCAGATGAAGTTAAAGCTTATATTGAAGAAAACTATAATGGTGGCGTAGTTCCAGCATTTTAGATAGACCATAAATATAGGAAACTGATAAAAATTATTAACTAAAAATCATAATTTAAAAATCCGAGATTCATCAAGGCTGAAGAGCATATCTCTTCCCTAGATGAATCTCGGATTTTTATTTTAATCATAAATTTTCCTTTCCAATGTGTATGAATTCTTAAGTTCTAATTGGATACACTATTATCGGAGGTGTTTTGAATTGACTAAACGTAAGAATTATGATTCCCCCTTTGATAAAGAAAACTTTGAAATATATGATAATAATACAGAATTAGAAGATAATGAATCCGATAGATTTGAATATATTAATTATGATGACCAAGATTATTTTGAAAATAAAACTATAGATAGATCCTTATCTAATCTTCCTACTCGTTATTTAATGACAATGACCTCTTTAGACCTTGATAATAGAAAAAATGATGGATATAAAAAGTTTAAAGAAAATGAAGGACTAAAATAAACTTATGATTATACTAAAGCCTACTATTGCATTTTTTCTATTACTTCTTCTAGCCAGATTATTAGGGAAAAAGCAAATGAGCCAAATGACATTTTTTAATTATGTAACTGGAATTACCATTGGCTCATTGGCTGCCAATATTATAAGCTTTGATGATGGAACTATTTGGGATGAGGTTATCGGATTAATATGGTGGTGCCTTCTAACTGCCATATTATCTTATATAACTTTAAAGTCTGCTAAGCTAAGGGTAATTATAGACGGTCAACCAGTAATACTAATTAAAAATGGGAGATTTCAAGAATCTTCACTTAAATCTACAAAAATGAGCATAGAAGATATTACTATGATGCTAAGAGAACAAAGTATTTTCTCTATTAAAGAAATTGACTATGCAATTTTGGAACCTAATGGTAAACTAAGTGTATTAAAAGTACAAGACCAATTAAGTCTTATAAAAAAAGATATGAATATACCTACAATTAAGCCAAAATATCTCCCAGAAGAAATCATTATTGATAGTAAAATTGTGTACAATAATCTAAGTTCCTATGGATTAAATATCCAATGGCTAGAAAATGAATTAAAAAAGCAAAAAATACAATCAATAGGCAAGGTTCTTTACGCTGAATTACAATCTGACGGATCATTATATGTACTTTTAAGAGATAAAAAAAAGTAGGAAAACGCCCTACTTTTTTGTCTTATTATATTGTCCATTCATCATGAATTATTCCAATTAAGTAATACATATTATTTTCTTCCTCAAAAACTAATCTTAAGCTTCTCCAATCCATTCCTTCATACTCAGTATTAAAGCCTGTAAAGTGAAATTCCACAAATTCAGCATTTGTATATACATCCTTAATATTGATTAAAGTATTCCCTTTTCCAATAATAGTATTGTTTCCAATCATATGTGGATTTGCAAAATCAGCATCATAAATAAATCTATTATAATAATCATTGAAATTTAAATTAATAATCTCACCGGAACCATCATAATTTCCCCATTGATAAAAGTCATTATTATTTAATAAATTTGCAACCTGGTCTTGAGTAAAAACTTGGTCAGATTCAGTGTTTATATAACCATATGGACTAAGCCTTAACCCTTTAGTTGGATGTACATATGCCGATAAAACTTCCATATCTTTACTCTTTAACAATTCTACTACTCTTAATGCTCTACCCAATAACCTATTTGTTTTTGATGATGAAGCATTATTATTTTCATTTTGTTCAAGCTCTTCCACTCTATCTTCTAATTTTTTATTTTCATCTTCTAATCTAGTAATTATTTGGTTCTTTGCATCCAATTCTTCTTCTAAGTCATTATCTACAACAGGCATACATGCTGATATAATAAATAAAATCATCAAAGTCATTATGATATAGCTAATCTTTTTATTCATTTTCTCAAACCTTTCAGATTAAATGGTAATAATATTTGTATCACAATTTAGTATTACACCACATTTAAATAATATTCAATGATATCATATGATCTTATTCCTTACAAACGTCTATCCATTCACCTTCTGTAACATCTTCTAAATAGTCAACGTCTATTTTTACACATGTATTTGGTCCGCCACCAGCTGGGTATACATAATCAAATACCTTTAAGGATTCATCTAAATAAATTTCTAAAGGTTTAATCAGTCCAAATGGACAAACTCCACCAACAGGATGTCCTGTAGCTCCTAGTAAGTCTTCAGAATTTATAAACTTGGCTTTTTCATGAAAATTATCCTTGAATTTCCTATTATCGATTTTAACATCACCTTTAGCCACAATTATTATATCCTTCTCCTTTAATCTTAGAGCCATTGTCTTAGCAATCCTAGCTGGCTCTACCCCCAGGGCATTTGCTGCTAATTCTACCGTTGCAGTACTAGTGTCCATCTCTACAATTTCTAATTCTAAGTTTTCATTTTCAAATTGTTTTCTTACGCTTTCTACAGACATCTTTTCAACTCCTAAATATTAGATCTTATTTTCTAAAATTATACCATATTATAGTCACAATTATAAACAATCCTCATACTATGTTAAATATAAAATGAATTTTTTTAAAAATATGTGTTGACAATTGTTTTTATAGGTGTTATCATTTTCATTAAATCAAAAGCATTGATGGAGAGAAAGATATCTAAGCTTTTTTACAGAGAGTTGGAAACGGTGAAAGCCAACATTAAGAAGATATGTAATATTCACTCCTAAGCTGATTCGTTAAACGGCAATAATCCAAGTAGACGAATACGAAAGCCCATCGTTATAGGGGATAAGACTGTTAGGTCTGATTGAGTGATGACAATGTTCATAACTAGGGTGGTACCGCGGATATATATTCGCCCCTGTGAAGTATTTTACTTCTCAGGGGCGATTTTTTTGTTGACAGAGACAAAGCCGCTTCTTTTCCGAATACATTCAATCTGACGCCAAATATAAGGAGGAATAGTAAATGAAAAATGGTAAAATGAAAAGTTTAGTAGCATTAGTAGCAGCAGGTATGTTGGCTTTGACTGGATGTAGCACAGGTGACTCTAAAGCTGTAGAAAGTAATGAAGCTGTAAAATCCTATACTATTGGAATAAGTCAATTAGCAGAGCATCCAGCTCTTGATGACGCAAGAAGAGGATTTGAAGATGGATTAAAAGAATTAGGAGTAGAGGCAGAAATCGTATATCAAAATGCTCAAGGTGATATACCAAATACAGTAGCAATAGCACAAAAATTTGTTAAAGATGAAGTGGATTTAATATATGCAATAGCAACCCAAGCAGCTCAAAGTGCAAAACAATCAAGTGATGAAATACCAATATTATTCAGCGCAGTAACTGACCCAGTACAGTCAGAAATTGTAGCAGATTGGGAAAATGTAGGTGGAAATATTACTGGAACTTCAGATAAAGCACCTGTAGAATCCCAATTGAAAATGTTCAAGCAACTTGATCCAAGTATTGAAACTATAGGAATCCTATATAACACAAGTGAAGCAAATTCAGAAATTCAAATTAAAGAAGTTGAAGAATTAGCTCCAAATGAAGGATTAGAAATTATAAAAATTGGTGTATCCTCAGTTAATGAAATGGCTCAAGCTTTAGATTCATTATTGAGTAAGGTTGATGCATTATATGCATTAAGTGATAATCTTGTAGCTGCTTCTGTAGAATTAGTATCTAATAGATTAATTGAAAATCAAATGATATCCGTTTGTGCAGAAGAATCACAAGTAGGTGGCGGTATATTAATTACTAACGGATTAAGCTACTATGAATTAGGTAAACAAACAGCACAAATGGCTAAAGAAATATTAGTTGATGGAAAAGATGTATCTACAATTCCAGTTGGAGTTGCAGAAAAAACAATAACAACAGTAAACGAGAAAACATTAGAAGCTCTGAATTTAGACGAGAATAACCCAATTATCAAAGATGCTATAAAAGTTGGAAAATAGTTGTATAGTTAAAAGGTAAAAATGGAGGTAAAGCAATGAAATTAATTATAACGTCATTAGAACAAGGTTTAATATTTGCTATATTAGGAATGGGTGTAATCTTAACATTTAAAGTCTTAGGAGAATCTGATTTATCTGTTGAAGGTACTTTCCCCTTTGGTGCTTTCATATTTGCTAAATTTGTTTCCATGGGATTTAATCCTATTGCTAGCACTGCCCTTGCATTTTGCTTAGGCACTTTAGCTGGTCTTATGACATCAACCCTATTTATTAAACTTAAGATTAAACCTATTTTAGCTGGAATATTAACTATGACTATGCTTTACTCCATCAATCTTAGAATTAATGGCAAAGCCAATGTTCCTCTTTTTAATTATGATTCTGTTTTTGATTCAGGTTCTACTCTTATTATTTTAATTGTCTTAGTCATTGCTATTAAACTAATAATAGATTTATTTCTTAAAACTGAAACTGGATATTTGCTAGTTGCTACTGGAGACAATGAAACTTTAGTTAGATCATTAGGTGTTAATAGCAACAAATACAAAGTCATGGGCTTTATGCTAGCAAATGGTTTAATAGCTTTAAGCGGAGCTCTTATGTCACAGTATCAAGGCTTTGCTGACATTACAATGGGTACTGGTGTTATGGTTGTTGGTCTTGCTTCAATTATTATTGGAGATACTATAAAGAAAAACGCTTCTTGGTTTAAGAATACTTCAAGAGCAATTGTAGGTGCTACTATTTACAAAATCATGGGTGGTATTGCTATAGACTTAGGATTAGCTCCAACTGATTTAAAAGCCATTAGTGCATTCATAGTTATAGCTTTTATCGCATACAACAATGTAGCATTGGATTTGTTTGGGAAAGCAAGCAAAAAAGAAGGGAGAGAACTAAATGTTAAAGGTACAAAACCTATCAAAGAGTTTTAATGTTGGAACAGAAAATGAAATAAATCTTTTTAATAGATTTAATCTTAATATAGAAGAACACAAATGTACCGCAATAATAGGTTCAAATGGATGTGGAAAAAGTACTCTCCTTAATATGATAGCTGGAAGTGTCCCAATAGATAGTGGTGAAATAATATTAAATGGAGAAGATATTAGTAAATTAAAAGAGGAAGAAAGAGCAATTCATATAGGAAGAGTATACCAAGATCCATCACTAGGAGTCTCCCCTGCTCTTACAATATTAGAAAATATGTCATTAGCAGATAAAAAGGGAGAAAAGTTTGGACTAAAGAGATTAATAAGAAAAGAAAACAATGAAAAATATGAAGAAATATTAAAGGCCTTAGGTTTAGGATTAGAAAACAAATTAAACACAAGGGTCAAATTCCTATCAGGTGGACAAAGGCAATCTTTGTCACTGTTAATGGCAGCAATGAAGCATCCTGATTTATTACTACTTGATGAACATACAGCAGCCTTAGACCCAAAGACATCTCATGTTGTAATGAGAAAGACAAAGGAATTGCTAAGCAATTACAAAATAACCACAATAATGATATCACACAATATGAAAGATGCTATAGAATATTCAGATAGAATAATAATGCTAGATAAAGGTGAAATAGCCTTAGATAAAAGAAGTTGTGATGTAAGTGAGGAAGAATTGTTAGCTATTTACAAGGCTAAATTAGAAGAACAAATTGCATAATAAATCCCTAAGAATCATAAGATTCTTAGGGATTCTTTATTGTAGGCTAACAGGGTTCGGCTCTTTATAAGCCTATTATTATTTTATATAAATAATATTACCCCCAAAGATTTCATATTCTTCTTCTCTATGAGTTATAATTATAACAGTCTTCCCTTCTAGCTTTTCTTTGACATATTTTATAGTTTTTAAATATAGATTCTTATCAAGGCCTTTAAAGGGCTCATCCATTATATAAATATCGGCTTTATGTATTAATGCACGGCCAATTGCAAGGCGCCTCTTCATTCCACCGCTAAATTGTGATACTTTCTTATTTAAGCTATCCCCCAGTCCAAGATCTCTAAGTAAGCTTACAATTTCTTTATCCTTTGTATCCTTATTTGCTACTAGTTTAAGATTTGTAATGGCATCAAAATCCTCTAGTAATCTGTTTTCTTGAAATACTACACTTAAATTCATATCATCCATGCCTACTATTTCACCAAAATCAGGTTTTTCTAATCCCATTAAAATATTAATTAATGTAGTTTTCCCAATACCTGACTCCCCCATTATGAAATTAAACTCATTATCTTCTATTGTCCCATTGAAATTTTTCAAAACATCAAGATCATCAAAAGATTTTGTTATATCTTTAAGAATAATACTCATCCAATCATCCTCAATTATAATTTCTGTAGTGTATAAATAAAAAATTTTTCAAATACAAAACTAATAAATATTATAAATAAAGTCCAAGCAAATAGCTCTGCTGTATTTAAATAAATCTTTGAACTATAAAGAGCTTCCCCTATTGAATTTTGAGGTAGTCCAATTACTTCAGCTGCAACTCCAGCCTTCCAACAAAACCCTAAAGATATGCTAGTTGCTGCTATAAGATAAGGCTTAATTTCATGTATATAAATAAACTTTACCTTTTTATAATTGTTTACTCTAAAAACTTGTGCCATCTTTATTAATTTCAAATTAATATTATCCAATCCTTTTAATATATTTGTATATATTGTTGGTAAAGCAACAAGAAATGATATTAATAATGATAGATTTTGCGACTTAATCCATACTAGAGCCAAAATAATAATAGATGCTAATGGTGTGGATTTTATAAATGAAATCAATGGACTTAATAGTATTCTAGCAAATCTAAAATTATAGGAAAGTATGGATAGAATAATTCCAATTATACATGAAATTAAAAAACCTAGAATTATTCTGATAATTGTGTTTAAAACAGCTATATAAAACATCTTTTGTCCCAGCATAGAAAAAAGAGTTTTTATCACAGTTAAGGGCATTGGTAAAAGCAAATCATTATCCAAATAAGAGCCAATGACCTGCCAAACAAAAAACCAAAACAATACTGCTAATATTCTAATTATTAAATTCTTATTATCTCTTGTAATAGAATCCCTCATCTGGTAACTTTCCTCCTACGGAATCAGGATTAGCATTATATAATACTCCAAGATATCCACTTAATCTATTCTCCATTTCAGTACCTTCTATAAAAGTCATATTGCATAAAGGAATAGCCTTCTTTGCTACTGCTTCAGGAATAATATCCAAATTTCCTACTAATGCTGCTGACTCTTCTAAATTCTTATTAACATAGCTAACTGAATCATTGTATTCATCTAAAAACAAATCAAAGGATTCCTTATTATTATTTAGAAATTCTTTATTCACAATAACTACTCCTGTAACTAGGGAACTATCTTCCTCTAGCCTATTCCATGCCTCATCCATACTAAATACAACTCTTATGTTTTCATTCTTTGTTTGGGCAGCTGCTATAAACGGTTGTGGTAGTAAGGCGATAGAATTTTCACTACTTGCTAAAAGTGTAGCTATCTCAGTGGATTCTGTCTTGTATTCTATAGTTACATCTTGCCCTACTTCTATACCATTAGAATTTAATACATGATTAAGCACATGCTCAGGTGTAGTTCCTTTCCCTGTACTGTAGATGGTTTTACCTCTTAAATCTTCAATTGAATCCAAGGTATTTCCATTTTCTACAATATATAAAACTCCTAAAGTATTTATTGCAGCCACATTAATATTGCCATTTGTTTTATTATATAATACTGAAGCTAGATTTGCAGGAATTGCTGCTATATCCAGCTCACCCCTACCTATTAGGGCAATTATTTCATCTGCAGTTCCTGTAATTTTAAAGTCATATTTATTTTTTGATTCTTCATTATCATTTTGTTTCATAAGTTTAACTAATCCAATAGAGGTTGGACCCTTAAGGGACGCAACTCTAATGGGTTCTATTTGTTCTACTGGAGTTTTAACACTTTCCCCTGCACATCCAGTAAAAAAACTTACAAGTAAAGACACAATTAATATATATATAGATTTTTTCATATTTTACTCTCTTTCATAGTTAGTATTATCAAATGTTTTGTAACTTACATGCTCCTAGCATTCCTATATCATCTTATCCACAATTTCTTAAACCCAATTATTTATATATAACTAAAGCATTTCCTTTATCTTGTCTAAATCTTTCACATACAAATAATTATAATCATAATCTATTAGCCCCTCTTTCTTCATCAATAACAGTTCTCTTGATAATGAAGGCCTTTGGACTCCCATTGTATCTGCCCATTCACTTTTAGTCATATTTAGCTTAATCTTTAAACTTTTATTATTATTATAATCTATCAAAATGAACTCACATATTTTCTGCTTAATGGTCTTTAGTGAAACTTGTTTAAGTTTCCTACTTAAAGTAACGGATTTTAATGAAAGCAAAGTAAGAAATTCTTTCAAAAACAAGTCATCATTTTTACATAAATAAATCACAGCATCCTTTGGAATAAAAAGTACTGTAGTTTCAACTGTGCTAATTCCTGTCATTGGGTAAAGATTAGGTTTACCATATAATAATGTTTCTCCATAAATATCTCCACCCTTAAAATCTACGACTACTAAAGCATTTCCATTAGAATCAATCTTTTGAATTCTAATATTCCCATCTAAAATAATATTTAAGGTATTGCACTCTCTGCCTTCCATAAAGACTATACTGTCTTTACCATAGGATTTTATCCTATAGTCTATATTCTTAAAAAGATTTATTAAATCTTCCTCAGAAAAGTTTCCAAATAGATTAATACCTTTCAATACATTTAAATAATCTTCTAATTTCAAATAATCACCTTTTTCTGAGATGTAACATATGTTACATCTTATCTTCTTTATTAATATTATAATATCACCATGATACAAAATCAAAGTATATCATAAAATGGAGGTTAAAGTATGGGGAAAATCGTAAAATATATTAAATCAAAAGGAAAAATTGCCATAGTCCCGATGATAGTAGTAGCAGTCTTAGTTGCTATATATATAGTTAATGCTATACAAACTGATGATTCGGCTATATTTTATGCAAAAGATGGTACATTTTTAGAAGCTTCTGGAATGGCAGAAAATAATTCCGTAAGCTTAAGCAGTGAACTAGCAGGAGTCATATCAGATGTACTTGTTAAAGAAGGAGATTCTATTAAGGAAGGAGAGGTTATTGCTGAAATAAACAATACCACAGTTAAAAATCAATATGAACAAGCACTTGATAATTTTAAATTAGCCGAAAAGAATCTACAAGTTTCCCAAGACAGTATTAATTCTTATAAAAATGTCTTTGCTGACTCCACTGAGCAAGCAAGAAGTGGATATAATTCCTCTCAAGCTGAATATGAAAAGGTAATTGATGGTGCCAGTGATGAGGAGATCAAACAAGTTCAAGAAGCATTTAATCAAGCCGAAATAAATTTTAAATTTGTAACTGATAAATATGAAGAAAGTAATATCCTATTAGAAAATGATATTATAAGTCAAAAAGATTATGAAGAAATTGAGAAAAACTACAATTTAGCACAAGCTCAACTTAACACTGCAAGTGCAAAATTAGATCAAGTTATTGCTGGTCCAAGTAGTGCCACTATTAAAGCTGTTGAAAATAAAGTTCTTCAAGCAAAAGCAGCCCATGAACTAAGTATTTCCAGCGGAAATATGCAATTAATGCAACTAGAAAATCAATCTGAAATTGCTGAATTGAACTTTAATAAGGCACAAAACGTTGTAAATCAACTTAAAGAAGAACTTGGAAAAACAGAAATAAAATCTCCTATTAATGGAGTCATAAATCTATTGCCTATAAATAAAGGTGAATTTACAGCCATGGGCAAGACTGTAGCCGAAATTTTTAATACAGATAATATGGAAATAATCGTATATGTTTCCGAGGCAAATATTGGACATGTAAAAACAGGTCAAAATGTAGATTTATTTGTTGATTCAACAGATGAAATTTTTAAAGGAAAAGTAATTAGAGTTAACAATAATGCAGAGTTTACACCAAAAAATATTGCAACTAAGGAAGAAAGAGTCAATATAGTTTTTGAAGTAAAAATTGAAGTATTAGACTCTAAAGGAGTAATTAAACCTGGGATGCCAGTAGATGTAAATATCAAAATTGATTAGAAATGTTAGGAGTTAATAATATGGAATATGATATCGAAACTTTTGCTCTTACGAAAAACTTTGGGGACATAGTTGCAGTTGATAATTTAGATGTGCAAGTTAAGACAGGAACCATATTTGGTCTTATAGGTCCAGATGGAGCTGGAAAAACAACAACAATGAGAATGCTTACCTCTCTTATATCCCCTGACAGCGGTACTGGAAAAATAGGTGGCAATGATATTATAGAGATGGCCGAAAAAATTAAATTAGA
This sequence comes from Tissierellia bacterium, assembly GCA_028708575.1. GTDB lineage: Bacteria > Bacillota > Clostridia > Tissierellales > Tissierellaceae > UBA3583. The sequence continues at coordinate 5,313 of JAQVYQ010000013.1, read as the reverse complement.
CATAGGCTATATGCCTCAAAAATTTAGTCTTTATGAAGATTTAACAGTTTTGGAAAACTTAATATTCTATGCTGATATATATCAAGTACCAAAAAAAGAAAGAGAAGAAAAAATAGAATACCTCCTAAAGTTTAGTAACTTGACAGACCACACTTATAAACTAGCTGGTCAACTTTCCGGTGGTATGAAACAGAAACTTGCCTTATCTTGTAATCTAATACACACTCCAAAGTATTTATTCCTTGATGAACCTACTATTGGAGTTGACCCTGTAGCAAGAAGAGAATTATGGAAAATATTATTTGAACTAAGAGATGAAGGCGCAACTATCTTTGTAAGCACACCCTATATGGATGAAGCAGAGAGATGTGATGAAGTTGGTTTAATGAATAAAGGTAGGATTGTTAAAAAAAATACTCCACAAAAAGTCGTTGAAGAATTTGAAAAACACATAATAGAAGTTCATTCAAAAGAAAACTATAAAGCAAAGGAATTTTGCTCTAGATTAGACTATATAGAGGATGTATATCTTCTTGGAGAAGAGCTTCATATAGTAGTTGATGACTATGAAACAAAAAAAGAAGAAATTATCAAAGATTTCAAAGAAAACAATATAGACCTTATTTCAATAGAAAGGGTTAATCCTTCCTTTGAAGATGTCTTTGTCTATATTGTCAACAATGAACAAGATAGGTTGTGATTTAATGGAAAATGCCATAGAAATAAAAGACCTTGTAAAAAAATTTGGCGATTTTACCGCAGTCAATGATGTTACTTTCAATGTGAAAAAAGGTGAAGTTTTTGGATTCTTAGGTCCAAATGGATCTGGTAAAACAACAGTCATAAGAATGCTAATGGGTCTTATTACACCTACTTCAGGAAAAGGAACAGTATTAGGCTATGATGTCAGTAAAGAAAGTGAAATAATTAAAAATAGAATTGGATATATGTCTCAAAAATTTAGCTTATATGAAGACTTAACAGTTGAAGAAAATCTTAATTTTTATGGTGAAGTTTACGGCCTATACGGTGATAAATTAGAAGAAAAGAAAAAGGAAATTCTTATTATGGCAGATTTAGAAGGTAGAGAAAATATGATTACTGCCAATTTGTCCGGTGGCTGGAAACAAAGGCTTGCATTAGGATGCTCAATACTCCATGAGCCTGAGGTTTTATTTTTAGATGAACCTACTGGAGGTGTGGATCCTATAGCTAGAAGAACTTTTTGGGACTTAATATACAAATTATCAGATAGTGGGGTTACAATTCTTGTTACTACTCACTATATGGATGAAGCAGAACATTGTAACACTATAGGATTTATACACTATGGAAATTTGCTCAGCCTTGATACTCCTAATAATATGAAGAAATATGCAATAGATGGAGATATTATTGAAATAAAAGTAGATAATACACTGAAAACTATTGAAGTCTTAGAAGAAAAAGAAAATGTACGTGAAGCTGCTGTATATGGTGCAGGTATTCACATCTTAGTTGAAGCGGATACACCTATAAATGACTTAGAACAACATCTAATAAATAACAAAATAAAATATAGCAGTATTGAGAAGGTTAGACCTTCACTTGAAGATGTATTTGTTTTTATGGTAAATAAATCAGATAACATCTAACTTAACCCTGTTTGGAGTGATAGAATGAAATTTAATATAAAAAGGGTCATTGCAGTAATTAGAAAGGAATTTTTTCAAATTAGAAGAGATAAAAGAACGATAGCAATAATCCTTCTAATGCCAATAATGCAACTATTCATGTTTGGATACGTTGCATCCACAAGCGTTGACCATATTTCCACTGTAGTATTTAATAATGATATTGGTACTGAAAGTCGTGATCTCTTAGAGAGTTTTACAAACTCACAATATTTTGACATAAATTATTCTGCATATAGTATGGATGAAGTTCAAATGTATGTAGATGATGGATATGCAAAGGCAGGAATAATTATTCCCCCAGAATATTCCGAAAATATAAAAAGTGGAGAAACTGCACAAGTCCAGCTAATAGTAGATGGCTCAGACCCAACTACTGCTCAAACTATTCTTTCTAGTGCAGGAGGAGTTATACAATCAAAATCTGTTAAGATAGTAACCGAAAACTATGGTGTTATAATGCCTCAGCCTTTAGATTTAAGAAGTAGAGTTTGGTATAATCCAGAGATGAGCAGTGTTAATTTTAATGTTCCTGGTTTAATAGGGGTAATACTACAAACTGTAACACTTATGCTTACCTCATTCTCTATTGTAAGAGAGAGAGAAAAAGGAACCATGGAGCAGCTTATTGTAACACCAATCTCGAAGATGGAGTTAATGGTTGGTAAAATCATACCATATGTAATCATTGGATTTGTTGACATAATCTTAGCTATTGGACTGAGTGTATTCTGGTTTAAGGTACCTATTGCAGGAAGCATAACATTATTGCTATTCTTCTCAATAATATTTTTATTCTGTGCTTTAGGCATAGGATTGGTAATTTCCACTGTTTCAAGAAGTCAACTACAGGCAATGCAATTATCTATGTTTTTGATAATGCCTAATATCTTGTTATCTGGATATATGTTCCCTGTAGAAGCTATGCCTAGATCAATTCAAGGAATAAGTCAATTCTTACCACTAACACATTTTATAAAAGTCCTTAGAGGAATTATCCTTAAAGGTGTCGGATTTTCATCATTAAAAAATGAGTTTCTAATATTATCTTTATTTGCAATAGCTATCTTAAGTTTTGCTACCTTTAAGTTTGAAAAGAAAGTAGACTAAATATTATTCGAGGAGTGAAAAAATGAAAATAAAACCAAATATAAGGAAAACTTTTATTGCATTAAGTCTTCTTATAGTAGTTTCATTTACAATTCCAGCATATGCAGCAGATGGAAATCATGAAACTGATAATAATACAACCGTCATTAATTATGATGATATTGAAGACTTAGTATTAGAAAACAATCTTCGATTAAAATCAAATAAATATAGTCTTGATGATATGGAAGATGCCCTTGATGATTTGGAAGAGGCACGTGATGAAATAAGAGAAATGCAAAGAGAAATTTATAGTCTTTCAGGTTCCATAACTGCACCGGAAGGACCGGAGGGTTCTATTGCAAATGCTACTAAAGCTTCTCTTAATGTAGCAGGTGGTTCCTTAGGAATGAGCCTACCTAGTACAAGAGATGTTAGAGAACAAATTCAATTGGCAGAATTAAACTTTGCATATTCTGAAAAACAGCTTGTTAGTGCAAGCAAAGAATTATTCCTACTATATCATCAAATAAATGACAGTCTAATCCAAATTGAAAGAAATAGTCAATTATTAGAAAGCAAAATTGGGAAAGCAAAGATAAGCTACGAATATGGATATGTATTGTCTTCCACATTAGATGATTTAGAATCTTCTTTAAAAGAATTAAACAATAAATATGATACTATTCTTCATCAAAAGGATTTACTCCTTCTTAATTTTAAAAATCTTATTGGAGTGAAAAGTTCTGAGGACATTGAATTAGGAAATATACCTGAATTAAGTAGAGAGTTTATATCACAAATAGATTTTGAATCTGATATAAAAGAAGCTATAAAAAATTCAATGAGCATAGGCATAAGGAAAAAAGAATTAAAAAATGCAGATGCAAGTGGTAAGAGAATCAACAATGAGGTTAAGATAAGGAAAAATGAAATAGAGGTTGAATTAAAAAATCAATATCAATTGTTGATTCAACAAGATAATATTTTGCTATTAGCTGAGAATAATTTAAACATACTAGAAAATAAATTGACTAAAGGTCATGTTCAATTCAATGTTGGAAATATAACTAAATCTAATTTAGACTCCTTAATTAATGAAGTAGAAAATCAAAAATCTAAAATTGAAATAGATGAAAGTAATCTCTTTAAAGAAATTGAAAAGTATAAAGCCATGGTAGCTGGTATGATTTAAACATACTCTATAATATTAAAGCCAAGGGATATCCCTTGGCTTGCTTATGTTATTACCAGTCACAACTACAGAAAATTATTACCAACAATAAGAAGAAGAATAATAATGAAGTATCTGTATCTCCTCTTACGTCCCTGCCTCTATTATATATTTCACCCATATTGACACCTCCATAAATTTAGCATTAAGTTGTAGGCTAAACTCCTTTTAAGAATTGTAAGCCTTGTCAATACTTATTATGATAATGCTCTCATTATAGAATATGTCGAAGTGTCTAATAGTGTTAATAGAAGATTTTAAGTACTGAGTTTGATTAAACCCAGTACTTGCTCAAAATTCAGCTTTAATGCTTCATTTCATCATCAATAATGGTATTTTCTAAAGGAGTTTTATATGCTGCCTTATTTTTAAATTCAATAATTGCTTTTCTTACCCTATTCATAGATGCTAAAGTACCTGGCCCAGCAATACACCCACCAGGACAAGCCATACCTTCCAACAACATACCATCTTTCTTTCCTGCCTTAGCTAGCCTCATAAGTCTAACACAATCATAAAGATTAGAAGCAGATTCTATATTTATTTCTCTTGATGGGTCTAAAATCTGAGCTGTATTTTTTACTGCTTCAGCAACACCGCCAGCGATAGCATACCCTCTACCTAAAGTAGAAGCATCTTGAATCTCTTTATCTACTTCTATTTCAGATAACTCAATATTATATGCAACAAACATCCCCATTAATTCTTCAAAAGTAATAACAAAATGAACATAATCCTTTACATCATCTCGTAAGGCTTCTAACTTTTTAGAAATACAAGGCCCTATAAATGTAATTATTGCGTCAGGATCCTTTTGCTTTATATATTTTGCAGTTTCTACCATAGGTGATGCTGAATCAGATATATATTCATATTCTTCAGGAAACATCTTCTCAACCATCAAGGTCCATGAGTTGCAACAACTTGTTCCCATAAATGGCATTTCATTTGGTACTTTTTCTATAAATTCCTTTGCTTCATGCAAAGTTGTAATATCTGCCCCTAAGCTTACTTCAACTACATCTTTAAATCCTAGCTGTTTTATCCCTTCCACTATCTGTATTGGTCTGGCCAATACCCCAAATTGCCCAATGAATGATGGCGCCACCATGGCATACATATTTTTTTTAGCTTTCAATGCCTTTACCAGTTGATATATCTGTGATTTATCTGCAATGGCACCAAATGGGCACTGTGTAACACATCGACCACAAGATACGCATTTATCTTCATTTATCTTAGCTCTTCCCAAATAATCACTTTCTATTGCATTTACACCACATACAAAAGCGCAAGGTCTATGATACTCAACTATTG
>JAQVYQ010000067.1 GCA_028708575.1 Tissierellia bacterium | reverse complement strand
AATGAGATTTATTAATTTCCAGCTAATAAAAAGGAATGACAACAATGGACATAATAATAAGAAAGGTTGAAATAGGAGATTTAGAAGATGTATCAAATGTAGAGTTAACATGTTTTCCTGAAGCAGAAGCAGCTACAAAGTCATCTTTTAAGAATCGGATAGAAACATTTCCTGATAGCTTTTTCGTAGCAACACTTGATGGTAAAATCATAGGTTTTATTAACGGATGCGTAACTAATGATACTGTAATTCATGATGATCTTTTTAGTGATTCATCTTTACATATCCAAGTTGGTGATTACCAATCTATTTTTGGTTTAGATGTTATGCCTAATTACAGAAATAAAGGTATAGCTGCTAAATTGTTGAGTAAAATGATAGAAGTTTCAAAGAAAGAGGGACGTAAAGGAGTCATTTTGACATGTAAGTACAGACTTATTCCCTATTATAGCAAGTTTGGATTTGTAAATAAGGGGATTTCAGATTCTGTTCATGGTGGCGTACAATGGTATGATATGATTTTGGAGTTTTAATCAATTAATAATATATGAAATGTTTTACAAAGGAATGGTTGTACAGAAACCATTCCTTTTTTATAGTTTATGAATATTTGGTATGGTATAATTAACTAGATATTGTAAGAAATTTGTAAGATTTATATAAGCTTTTTCGAAAGATTATTAATCTATTATAAGTATATAGGCTAAGATTGGTGGTGTATGTAATGGATCAAATACGTATATTAGTGGCAGATGATGACAAAGAGATAGCAAGTGCAATTGGCAAGCTGCTTTCAATTGAAGGATATGAAATAATTGAAGCGTATAATGGATTAGAAGCGCTGGATGCACTAGTTAGTAATAATGTTCAATTGATACTTTTAGATATCATGATGCCAAAGCTTGACGGACTTTCAACTATGTTAAAGATTAGGGAAAAGAAAAATATCCCAATCATCATATTGTCTGCTAAATCAGAAGATAGCGATAAAATACTAGGATTATCTATGGGTGCAGATGATTATATTACTAAACCCTTTAATTCACAGGAATTAGTTGCTAGAGTAAAAAGCCAATTGCGAAGATATATGCTTCTAGGGGATATGGCAAATATTATTAGTGATTCCCAGATAATTATAGGCGGACTTTCCTTAGTTAAGGATTCTAAGCAATTACTAGTAGACGGAGAACCTGTAAAATTGACTCCTACAGAGTATAAAATTATAGAGTTCTTAATGTCTAATGTTGGAATGGTTTTTTCAGCAGAACAAATATATGAAAAGGTTTGGGAAGAACCAGCATATTCTGTTGAAAATACAGTAATGGTGCATATAAGACGTATACGTGAAAAAATTGAAATCAATCCTAAAGAGCCTAAATACTTAAAGGTGGTGTGGGGCATTGGATACAAAATTGAAAAGTATTAGTAGAAACACAGCTACAAAGTTTATAGCTTTTGTGATTGTTGTAATATTATTTACTACTACAATAGTATCATTTGTATATTTGGAAAATTTGAGTTTTAACTATGAATCCCTTTTTGTAGAGCAATATAAGGATAGTGAAACATTTGCAAATGAATTTAATAGTGCAATACATGAAACAAATTATTTTATTAATGATTTCCCTAGAAATATACCTGATAAATTAGATTATTTATACTATATAAAGACTGATGGATTAGAAAATACGAATAGTGGGAAATATACTAAGGAATTCTTTTTAAGCTTTAAGGATTCATCATTTATATATGAAAATGGAGAGATCCTTTTAGGTGAGAACACAGCTCCAACATTTATAACAAGCTTTAATACACAAGAAGATATTACTATGTATATTGCATTTACGGATGAATATTTGGGGAGTAAACAAGTCAATTGGGAAACTGCAAGAGAAAAATTAATACCAATAGTTATTACTATTATCGCAAGTATAATTATCTCGTTAGCATTAATTGTTTACTTGATTGCTGTAACAGGAAGAAAACATGAGGATGAAAGCGTACATTATTCATGGATTGATAAAATATATACTGAACTATTGCTTTTAGCACTCTTTACCACTTTATCCATTTGGTTAGCTTCAATTGTTGAATTATCTTATTATCCAAGGTATTACAATTTTCAATTAAATTCTATACAAGTGCGCAATATAATAATAATTGGTCTTGTTACAGCTGTTTGCACTATATTATGTGGAGCCTTTTTATTGTCAATATCTCGAAAAATAAAAGGGAAAATATTTTTAAAACACAGTATAACATATAGTCTTTTCAGCAAGATTAATGACTTTATTAAAAGTTTATTAGATGGAAGAAGATTTAGTAAAAACTCATTGACAAAAACATTACATCAAAGGCAAATAATCTTTATAATGGTAAGTTTTATATTGGTTTTCTTTACATTTCTATTTATAGCAGTTCCACCATTAATACTATTACCACCTATATTAGAAATAGCGCTTATATATTGGTACATTAAATACAACAATGAAACCTATGAGGAGATAAATAAAGGTTTTGATGAAAGTATAGAAGAACAAATGAAATCTGAAAGATTGAAAATTGATTTAATAACAAATGTGTCTCATGATTTAAAAACACCTTTAACTTCAATAATAAGCTATGTAGATCTATTAGGAAAGGAAGAAGATTTATCTGATACTGCTAGGGATTATGTTAATATATTAGCTGAAAAATCCAATAGACTTAAAAATATAGTTTCAGATTTGTTTGATTTAGCAAAAAGTACAAGTGGAAATATATACTTAGACTTTGAATCAATTGATTTTAAAAAACTTATAGAACAAACAATTGGTGATATGGAAGATAATATTGAGAAATCGGGTCTACAAATAAAAACAAATCTTCCTGAGGAGCCTGTTAATATTCTATCTGATGGCAAAAAGCTATATAGAGTATTTCAAAATATAATAGACAATGCTTTAAAATATTCACTTCAAGGAACAAGAATATTTATTAATTTAGAAGTAATTGATAGAAAGGCAGTCGCAACTATAAAGAACACAGCTAGTTATGAAATGGATTTTACCCAAGAGGAAATTATGGAAAGATTTAGTAGAGCTGATAGCTCTAGAACAACAGAAGGAAGTGGACTTGGACTATCCATTGCAGAAAGTTTTACAAATGTTTGTGGTGGTGAATTTGATATAGATATTGATGGAGATATGTTTAAGGTAATTATTAGCTTTGAATTACTTTAGGTATATTTTATAAATAATCGTAAATAATAATCTCAAAATACTAAAGAAATAGGTGAATATATGAGAAAGTTATTAATGATTTTATTTGCAGTTGTTTTAGTAGTTTCATTAGTAGTAGGATGTGCTCCTGAAGAGGAGCCACAGGAAGAGCCTCCATTTGAAGAATCAGCTCCAGAAACTCCTGTTGATGATATGGATGAGCCTGGAGGTCTTGAAGAGGATACTCCTAGTGGGAATGATGAAAATTCAGATAATCCATCTACAGAAGAAGGCTCACCACAGGGAAGTATTAAAGGTATATATTATTTTAGTTAATAAAACAACCTTCTCCATTAAAGGGAAGGTTGTTTTATAATGTCAGGAAAGCTTAATAATACAAAAGTTTTTTTCATTCTGCTTTTTTTATCTAGGGACACATCTTTGATTAGTTTTTATTTAATGGTATAATATGGCTTGTACGCAAAAAATAAAAACTGAAGGAGATAAAGTTTTAATGGAGATGAACCAGTTAGATTATTTAAAACCTATAGAAATTACAGAAGGCATATACTGGGTTGGTTTTGTTGATAATGGAGCTAGTCTTCACTGTAATCCTTATATAATAGTTGATGATGATGAAGTAGTCTTAATTGATGGCGGAAGTAGAGATGAATTTAGTACTGTAATGTTAAAAATTCTAAGAGTAGGTATAAATCCAAAAGACATTAAAAGCTTAATATATCATCATTCGGATCCGGATTTATGTGCAAGTCTGCCACAATTTGAAGCAATAATTAATAGTAATGACTTAAAGATTATATCAGATAGAGCAGAGCATACATTTATAAAATATTATTCTTCATTTGATTCATCAAAATCAGAAAGAGTTTCTATTGATGAATTAGATTATGAATATGAGTTTAAAAGCGGGAGAATATTAAAATTTATTTCCACACCCTATGCTCATGCACCAGGTAGTTTTATGACTTATGATGTTAAAACAAAGACACTGTTTTCAAGTGATATCTTTGGAAGTTTTAATAAAAATTGGAGTCTCTATACACATTTACATAATGAATGTGAAAATTGCAATCCTAAAGAAATATGTGCAATTACAAACAGGGAGTGTACAATGAATGGTATTATTAAATTTCATCAAAGAGTAATGGCATCTAGTAAAGCCCTAGAATATGCTCTGGAACAGATTAAATCTTTAGATACAAGATTAATTGCTCCTCAACATGGAAGTATAATTGAAGGTGAATTTGATAAAGAAGTAATTATTAAACACTTGGAATCTTTAGAAAATGTTGGATTTGAGTGCTATACAAACTGGAGGAACAAATGAATTCTGACTTAAATGATGTATTTGAATGGGGACAAATGAACGAAGATATTAGTTCGAATGAATATTTAAAGCTTCAATTAGATAAATTTGCTATAAGTACAGATATGCAAATACAAAATAAATTGACTAGTGATTTAATGCTAAGATATGCTGAGATGTCAAATATGCTTGAAAAAAATAATAAATTGCTGACAAAATATAATGAGCAATTAGAAGATATGGTTGATGAAAAGGTAAAGGATATTTCTGATTTACAGATGGCAACAATTTATTCTCTTGTAAAACTTTCCGAATCAAGAGATGATGATACAGGGGCTCATATTATAAGAACATCTACTTTATGCAAGGTATTGGCAGAACTTTTAAAAGGAAAACAAATGTATAAACAAATTATAGATGATGATTTTGTAGAAAATATTTTCAAAGCTAGTCCTTTGCATGATATTGGGAAAGTTGGTATACCAGATAGAATTTTATTAAAACCAGGAAAGCTTACCTATGATGAGTTTGAAATTATGAAAACCCATGTTACTATTGGTTATAATACTCTAAAAGAAGTTCGAGATAAGTTTCCAAATAGCTTATTCTTAGAAATGGGCATGGATATTGTTAAATATCATCATGAAAAATGGGACGGATCTGGCTATCCAAATGGAGTTAGTGGAAGGGATATTTCATTACCAGGAAGGATTATAGCAATAATTGATGTATATGATGCTTTAAGATCAAAAAGAGTATATAAAGAAGCATATACACATGAAGAAAGTTGTAGTATTCTTAAAAAAGGAAGTGGGAAACACTTTGATCCATTTATAGTTGACGTTTTTCTTGAATATAATGAGACTATAAAGGATATCCATTATAAATTAGGATAAACTATTGTATAAATAGTTATTTTATAACCTGCTAAAATGCAGGTTTTTTTATTGTATTAAGTAAGAAATATTATAATAATCTTTAATAGCATTTTCAATGATTAAATGGGTAAACATGTTTAAAAGATATTATTTGGAAACACAAAAAAGCATTGACATGGAAATAAATGTGTCATACTATATAAATAATGCGTTATACGAATGGAGGCCTTCTTATGTTAAAAATTTTAGTACCCATCAATATTTATATAATTTCTGATTCACTTGGTGAAACAGGTGAACATGTTGTTAGGGCTGCAACTTCCCAATTTGACATATTAAATTATGAAATAAAGAAAATTCCTTATATCTCAGATGTTGAATCATTAAAAGATACCTTGGATAATATAAGTAAAGATGAGAATAAAATAATATTTTATACTTTAGTAGAGAAAAACTTACTTAATTATGTTCGGGATTATGTAAATTCAAATAATTTAGTTGCTGTTGATTTGCTTAGTCCTATAATAGATACAATTAGAGGATTTACAGGTGCAGAACCGATGAGAGAACCAGGTACCATTAGGAAATTAGATGAAGATTATTTTAAAAGAGTGGAAGCCATTGAATTTGCAGTAAAATATGATGATGGTAAAAATCCTAGTGGATTAGTAGATGCTGATTTGGTAATCCTTGGAGTATCGAGAACCTCTAAAACTCCTTTGTCCATGTATTTAGCAAATAAAAAAATTAAAGTTGCAAATATTCCACTTGTTCCAGAAACCAAACTTCCAAATGAATTGAATGATGTTCCAGCTAGGAAAATAGTTGGCTTAACAAATTCACCCTTAAAACTCAATGAGATTAGGGAAGAAAGACTAAAAGCTTTAGGGCTTCCAAAAGGATCAAATTATTCAAGCATGGAGAGAATTCTAGAAGAAATTGACTATGCTGAAATAATAATGAAGAAGATTGGCTGTCCTATAATAGATGTTTCTAATAAAGCTATAGAAGAAACTGCTGAAATTATTATTGAATATCTAAATAAAATTAAAATAAAAATGGCTATGAATTAAATAATATTTATTTATATTTTAAGGGGGTACATAAATGGGAAAAGAAAAATATGTATACAATTTTCATCAAGGTTCTAAGGACCTGAAGTCTTTATTAGGTGGGAAAGGTGCAAATTTAGCTGAAATGACTAACATTGGATTACCCGTACCACCTGGATTTACAATTACTACTGAAGCTTGCACTAGGTTTTATAAAGAAGGGAAAACACTATGGGTTGGCTTGAATGATGAAATAGAAATTCATTTAAAAGAAGTAGAAGAAAGACTAGGGAAATTATTTTCTGATGAGGATAATCCTCTATTGTTTTCAGTCAGATCAGGTGCTGTGTTTTCAATGCCGGGAATGATGGATACAATACTTAATCTAGGACTTAATGATTCCGCAGTAAAAGGTCTTGCAAAATCAACTGGAAATGAAAGATTTGCCTATGATAGCTATAGAAGATTTATTCAAATGTTTTCAGATGTAGCTATGGGAATTCCAAAAGTTAGATTTGAGTCTTTACTTGAAGATATTAAAGATAGTAAAGGTGTAATAAATGATACTGACCTGGATTCTGAAGACTTAAAACATTTAGTTCAATTATATAAAGAAGTATATAAAGAGGACATAGGTGAAGAATTTCCTCAGGACCCTATGAAACAACTAGAACTTGCTATAGAGGCTGTATTTGCTTCATGGAATAATCCTAGAGCAATTGTATATAGAAATCTAAATGACATTCCACATGATTTAGGTACTGCAGTAAATGTTCAATCTATGGTATTTGGAAATATGGGCAATACATCAGGTACAGGTGTGGCATTTACAAGAAATCCAGCTAATGGTGAGAATAAATTATTTGGTGAATTTTTAATGAATGCTCAAGGAGAAGATGTTGTTGCAGGTATAAGAACTCCAAATCATATAGATGAGTTAAAGGATATAATGCCAGAAGTTTATAATGAATTTGTAGATGCAACAAAAAAACTTGAAGAGCATTATAAAGATATGCAGGATATTGAATTTACTATTGAAAATGGGAAACTATTCTTTTTACAGACTAGAAATGGTAAAAGAACTACACAAGCAGCAATTAATGTTGCTGTAGATTTAGTTGAAGAAGAATTGATTACAAAAGAAGAAGCCATGCTTAGGATTGAACCAAATCAATTAAATCAGCTACTTCACCCGAATTTTGATGAGAAAGAATTAAAGAAGTCTAATGTTATAGCAAAAGGACTTGCAGCATCCCCTGGAGCAGCATCAGGAAAAGTATATTTTAATGCAGAAGATGTTAAAGTAGCTAAATCAAGAGGCGAAAAAGCTATTTTAGTAAGACAAGAAACATCTCCAGAAGATATAGAAGGAATGATATCATCTGAAGGAATCCTAACGGCAAGAGGTGGTATGACTTCCCACGCAGCTGTTGTTGCAAGAGGCATGGGTAAATGTTGTGTTGCAGGTTGCAGTGAAATTAGAGTTGATGAAGAAAATAAAATCTTCAAGACAAAACTTCTTACAATTAAAGAAGGAGAGTATATATCAATTGATGGTGGAACTGGAATGATATATCTAGGTGAAATTAAAGAAGTAGAGCCTGAATTAACAGGAAATTTTGGTAAGTTTATGGATTGGGTAGATGAAACTAGAAGATTGAAAGTAAGAACCAATGCTGATAGTCCTAGAGATGCTGCTCAAGCAGTTAAATTTGGTGCAGAAGGCATTGGATTGTGTAGGACTGAGCATATGTTCTTCGAAGAAGCAAGAATTCCTGCTGTAAGAAGGATGATAGTATCAGATACGTTAGAAGATAGAAGAGAAGCGTTAGATGAGCTTCTACCAATGCAAAGAAAAGATTTTTATGAAATATATAAGGAAATGGGAGAAAGGCCAGTTACTATTAGATTATTAGACCCACCTTTACATGAATTCCTTCCTAGTAAAGATGAAGATATTGAAAACTTGGCGGAGTCAATGTATATAGAATTTGAAGAGCTAAAAGATAGGATTGCAAGCTTAGCCGAAGTAAATCCTATGCTAGGACACAGAGGTTGTAGATTAGCAATAACGTATCCTGAAATATATAGAATGCAAGTAAGGGCAATTATTGAAGCGGCTTTAGACGTAAAAAATGAAGGTTTCGAAAATATACAACCAGAGATTATGATTCCATTAATAGGTCATATAAATGAATTAAAATATGTAAAGTCTGAGATTGTTGACGAGATAGCTCAAGTCTTTGAAGAACGTGACGATAAATTAAATTTTCTAATAGGTACTATGATTGAAATTCCTAGAGCATGTATTACGGCTGATGAAATAGCGCAAGAGGCTGAATTCTTTAGCTTTGGAACTAATGACTTGACACAAATGGGTTTTGGTTTTTCAAGAGATGACTCTGGTAAATACTTAAGTGATTATAAAGATAGGGGAATACTTGAAAAAAGTCCATTTGAAGTATTAGATCAAAAAGGAATAGGGAAATTAATGGAGATAGCAGTTGAGTTAGGAACAAAAATTCGCCCAGATATTCATCTAGGAATATGCGGGGAACATGGTGGAGAACCTAGTTCAGTAGAATTCTCTCATAGAATTGGTCTTGACTATGTATCCTGCTCACCATTTAGAGTACCTGTAGCAAGACTAGCTGCAGCACAGGC
>JAQVYQ010000066.1 GCA_028708575.1 Tissierellia bacterium | reverse complement strand
CCTATTACCCCAATTATACCCTAAGATAGCGAAAATACATATCTAGCTTTGTGGGTCCAGCTAGAATATCCCTTGCAACAAAAAGTCTTCTGTTTTTATCTGTTTTAACACTCCATTTTACAAGCATAATATTCCCATTTGCAATTTCTATTCCTGTTATACATCTTAGGTGGACACAGCTTCCATCGTTAAAATAAGGCAATATTCCTAAGTCTGGGAAACTTGGTCTGTGGTTGTGACCTGCTATTAGTAGGTGCTTTTCCTGCCTTATCCATTCTAAAAGCATTTCAGCCACCCTATGTTTTTTCCTATGATTTTTAGCAGTTCTAGTTATATCATTTACTCCATAAAGCTCTAAAGGTTTCCATAAGTATCTAACTAGAAACCTTGTAATTGGCCATATATCATAATTTATAAAATCCACTTGATGCCCGTGAATAAGGAATATTTTGTTTTCCTCATTTTTGTAATTCAATATTAACCCCTCATGAACATCTATATTTTCAAACATGGGTATATTAATTTTAAGTCTTTCATCATAATAATAGTAGAGATTTTCTCTAATAAATTTCTTATTTTTCTTTATAATATCATGATTTCCAAAGAGCATATAAAATCTGTTTTCTTTATAGAATTGTGACATTAACCAAAATACATCACTATGCTCCCTAACTATATCCTTGAAATTCCGTAGCTCCCAGAGCTCGTCTCCATCTCCTAACTCTATATAAATATAATTCTCATTATAATAATAAGATAATGCAGAGAAGAAGATATTCTGATTCCTTGCAAAGGAATCAGAACTGTTCCCATCACCTCTGTGGACATCGCTCATAATGATTATCTTTGAATTATTGTCTATGTTAATGCTTTCAGAGGAATTAAATATTTTCGTGATACGATTTATATATTTCATTAATATCCCTGCCTAGTATATTCTTATACTAGATTATTCATGGATATAAGGATTGTTACAATTTAAAAACATCTATTGATTTGCCCATTTTTACTAAACTTTCTAATAAATCTGGCCCTAAGTCTTGAAGTGCTATTATTTTATCTAATGAATTATCATATTCTCTTGTAAGTTCATTATATTTGTCGCATAATAATTTATTTTTCTTTTGTGCAATTTCATCAAATTTATCCATTCTTGTAAAAGGTTGAGGCGTTTTAGGTTTATCAAACAATATTTTAACTGTTCTGTTGACTACATATATTTCATTTTTACTATAGCCTGCATTCTTTAGGCCTAATAAAAATGCATTTAGCATGCTTTTATCCTTCAAAGTAATACTGAAAATCCCTCTAAGTTCCCAGGGTTGTGAAAATTCCCCTAACTTAAATCCTGTTAACCACCAGTGTTTATCATTTCTGCTCATAAATCTTTTATCGTTTTTTAATAATGAAAACTTCATAACAAGCAAATTATCATCATCTGGACACTCATAAAGTGTCCAATTGAAATAATCTGTATTTGTATAAACTTTTTCTGTATAATATACACCAATTTCAGCACCAGATGTCATCCCGTATTGACCTTTCCATAATTGTATCAACCAATCCTTATTATCATACTTAAAATAAATTGGCTCACAGTCTATAATCATTGACATTGGGGCAGCTGATTCGTCATAGAGCCTTGAATATCCCATTTGCCTCTGCCATGCATCAATATTGGAATAAAACAAGTCATCCCCAGGATTATAGGAATATCCATATGGTTCTAAGAACTGGTTTAAAGACTCTAAATCTGTAATTCTAAATGTATCATAATCTGTTTTTGATTTAAGTTTTTTGTATATGATTGTTATGACTAAAGCTATTATAGCAATTATTAAAAATATCCAAAGTCCATTATCCATTATTAATTCCATCATAAAAACCACTCCAGTATATCATTATTATTACATGATATTCTAAAAGTGGTTATCTTGATAATTCATTGTATTTAATATTTACTAAAGTAACTTATTTAGTTAAGGCCTTTATTTCTAGATTCATTGTGTTTATTCAATAGATTAATGGCCTTGTCCTCTGGAACTGGTTTACTAAAGAGATAACCTTGTAATATATCACAGTTATGCTCTATTAAATAATCCTTTTGTTCCTGATTCTCCACTCCTTCTGCAACTGTATTAACTCCAAGCCTATGGGCAATTGTAATTATATCCTTAGTTATAAGTCTATTCTTATTTCCATTTGAAATATCTTTTATAAAATCACGGTCAATTTTTAAAATATCAACATTTAGTTCAGTAAGCCTAGAAAATGAGGAGAAACCCGTTCCAAAATCATCGATAGCTATCCTAAGATCATTTGACCTTAATTCCATCAACCTTTCATTTACTTCTTCGTATTTTTCCATTAAGGTAGACTCTGTAATCTCCAATACTATATTATGACCTCTTATACCTTTTCTCTTGATACTATTCAGTACAGTAGTTGCAAAATCCTCTTGCAGCAAGTGAATTGCTGAAATATTAACGCTTATATACATATCATAGTATCCCAAATTTACTAAAGATGAACTGAATTCGCAGGCCATATCAAAAATGAAATTACTAAGAGGAATTATAAACTGTTTTCTTTCTGCAATGTCAATAAATTCTATAGGTGAAACTTGTCCAAATTGTTTTGAATTCATTCTAGCCAAAGCCTCGAATCCAATAACCTCATTGGTTTTTAAATCTACTAATGGTTGATATTCTAAATATATCTTTGAAGTGTCACCTTCATCAATCGCGGTTCTTATTTCTCTTTCTATTAATTCTTCCCGTTGAATTATAAGCTCCATTTCATCATCAAAGAAAATATAAGTAATAGCTTCACCATTATCTATATTATTAAGTGCAATAGTAGCTTCTGTAAGAAGATTATCTGCAGTTTTATTATTAGCTTTATATTCAACTATTCCTATGCTCAAAAATATTTGTTGACTTATATTATTTATTATTAAAGGATCTTTAAATAGCACTTTGATTTTATCTACAACACTAAGTATTTCTTCTTTACTCTTGTAATTTTCCATATATATAACAAATTTATCTGCTGTAAATCTAAATAGTTTAATGTTTTTAGTCTCTACCATTTTTATACGTTTGCCTAACTCCTTCAATACTCCATCCCCGTATTCGTATCCAAAGGATTGATTCAAAAACCTTAAATCTCCAGACTTAATCAAAAATATAGCTTTATTATTAATATTCGCTTTATCATTAAGTTGATTTAGGAGAGCTTGTTTATTGGGAAGTTTTGTCAAATAATCATAAAATGCTAATTGTTCTAACTTTTTATTTCTACGATAAAAGGTAATAACTGAAAAAAGCAATGAAATATAAACTACTATTAGACCACTTATACTATTAAATGTATTAATTCTAACTAATGGTATTACATCACTCATTTGATACTTTATTCCAAAGGCAATAATATTTTCCGGTTCATAGTTAACGGGCACATAAACTTCATAAATAGACTCATCATCATTAAGAGAGTCTATGTGGCTATGTATATTTCCATTACTTAAATCAGTTTTAAGGGAATCATTATTTATTTGTAAGCTTATGTCATCTTGGTTAGTACTTGCACTTACTATATAATCAGTATCGATTGCAAATATTTCCATTATTTTTTCATTTCTTGGAATTTTATCTAAATACCTCTGAATTTGAAAAGAATCAAATATTGAATATACTTTTTCTTCTAAAATCCCAATCTGAATAAATGAGCCATCATGGTTCTTCATATATGCATATTTATAATACTTATCACCTATTACATTTTTTCTTATATCCTCAATCAATATATTATCATCGCTATTCATAAAAACATATGCTTTGTGACCATTATATGTATGCCATTTTATGTTCTTTTTCAAGTTCGAGTATTCAATAAGTCCTTCAGCATTATATATATTTATTTCATTAAGATCTAATTCTTCAGCTAATGAAGTAATTAGTTCACTGCTATAGTTACCATTATGAGATCCAACTGCATTTAGACTCATTAACAGATTTTCATCTAGTAACTTGGCAGCAATATTTACAGCATCTTCAGTATTAGACAAATAAATAGAAATGCTTTGAGCAAGCATAACAGCTTCCTCTTTTTTTTGATTATAATAGTATTCTCGTATTCTTTTAGACATAGAGAGAGTAATTGCACCTATAATAATTGTTATTATTATAAAAAATATTATTAATGTTTTAATACTTGATTTACTCTTGTTAATTGGTCTCATACCAATGCAAATCCTTCCTTCAACTTTCACTATCTAATAAATCCTTCTTATCTCTATAAATTTATCATATTTAGACAATGCAAGTCAATTATTTTACGTAATAATAGCACAAAAACAATTACTTATTTATGTAATTTTAAAAACAATAAATAAGTAGAATTATTGGTAACTTACAATAATGTATTCAGGATACACAAGAACCAATTAGCTAGGATTCTATAAGCTAATCTTAACATTACAAATATTTTTCCATAATTATCAAGAGTAAAATGCACTAATTGTTAAATAATAATACTAAAAGCCAAGGAGGAATTATATGACTCAAATTACTGGTGTAGTAAAATGGTTTAACAACGAAAAAGGCTATGGCTTTATTTCCTGCAATAATGGAGATGATGTATTTGTACACAAGTCTCAAGTCAAAGAAAAAGGTCCCAATAGAGACCTTCATGAAGGAGAAAGCGTATCATTAGATATTGAACACGATGGCAAGGGACCAATGGCTGTAAATGTTCAAAAGCTTAATTAATGATTTAGGTAAATTTTATATTTTTTTCCCTGCTTCAGCAATAGTTGATAATGAAGGGCTAGCTAAGCTAGCCTTTTTGCTAATAAAAAACCTTTGCTAGTAACATAATTACAGCAAATATTATTAGATAATAGAATACTGCCGCTCCATGTGCTATGAATGCTGCTACTACCATGAAAATACAAGATAGTATTGAAAGGGCTGGCATTATATATCTATTAAATGTATTAAAATCCTTGCCTTTTCTTATCATGTTTACGAAAATGGGTATATAAGCTGCATATAAAGTAATTATAGGTAGCTCTGAAGAATCAAAGCTAAATGCCCCAAACCAAGTATCTGTAAGATTAGCCCCATAAAAATATACTAGCCAAATTGTAGACACAAGTAGTCCAAATATAGCTGAATTAGTAGGCATATTTGTAGCATTATCTACCTGTTTAAATATCTCAGGAAAAGGGCCCCTATTTCTTGCAGCTATTGAATACATACCACGAGTACTACCTAACATAAGCCCATTTAAAGTACCTAAACAAGATATAATAACGAATACAAAGATTAGAGTCCCTCCTATTTGACCAAAGATATTCTGAAACGCCATCATAACTCCAGTCTCTCCACTTTCCATTAGTATTTCAGTAGGAATCGCTCCAGAAAGTCCTATGTAATATGCAATATAAACGACAACTACTATTATTGATCCCAGTACCAATGCTATTGGCAGGTTTCTTTTTGAATCCTTCAATTCTGAGTTTATTGATGTGGCTATTATCCAGCCTTCATAAGCAAAAGCCACTGCAACAACGGAAGCAAATAGTCCATTTGAAGTGCTAACGCTTGGATCTACGATAGTTGAGAAATTCTCTATAGCTACACCGCTACTAACACCAACAATTGTACCTATTATTGCCATTAACAATAATGGTATAAGTTTTATTACTGTTGTTGAAACTTGAAATTTCCCTGCTATTATTGGTGACAATGCATTCATTGCATAACTAGCAACTAAGAATAAACAAGAGAGAGTCATAACTGACCCTCCAGTTATATCCCATCCTAAAAGCACTCCAGTATATCTAGCTGATACCCAAGCAAGTACCGATGTAAGACTTGGCATATAAATAATAGTCATGAACCAACCTATATAGTATCCATACTTTTGATTTACTATTACATCAGCGTAATCTACAATACCATTTACCTTTTCATACCTTGCTGCAAGAACTGCAAATGTGTAAGAACAAATAATCATTATAAGGCCAACTAAAGCCCATGCTACAATACCTAAAGGCATATTGCCACCAGTAGATTTCAGTACAGTTTCAGCTTTGAAAAATACACCACTACCAATTACCGTACCTACTACCATTGCAATTGCAGTTAAAAGGCCATATCTTTTATTCAATTGATTCTCCATCTTATCCACCTTTTCTAAGAAATTTTCAATCCAATTTTCTTAATTATCATAGAAAAACACGATTAATTAAACAATATTTTCTCTAATACAAAAATTATGAATACCATAATTACCCCTGCTATTGGAATGGCAGCAGATGACATTGCACCTTCTGTTTCACCAAGTTCCATAGCTTTTGCTGTGCCAGACACATGAGAATTAGTTCCTAAAGCGATACCTTTTATTACTGGATTATCTATTTTCAAAATTTTAAATATAATTTCAGCTACTACATAACCAGTAACCCCCTGTATGGAAATTAGAACTAATGTTATTTCTGATACACCCCCTATCATTTCTGAAATAGCTAAACCAATTGCTGAAGTTACAGATTTTGGAAGCATGGATATAGTTACTATCTCATTGATTCCAAAAACTCGGCAAAGTCCTAATGTTACTAACAATCCACTTATAAGTCCACCTAAAATACCTATTAGTATAGGAAAAAGGTTTTCCTTTATTAGCTTAATATTCTTATATAAAGGTATTGCAAAGGATACCGTAGCAGGTGCTATAAAAAAACTAATAATGTCTCCACCTTGTTTATAATTATTATATTCTATATCGAAAATAAGTAAAACCCCTATGACTAAAATTGTTCCTGTAATAAGTGGTGATAATATCTTAATTCCAGTTTTGCTTTGTATATATTTACCTATTTCATATGCAACTAAAGTAAGAGCTACGCCAAAGGGAATATTTCCAACTAATTCATTTATCATTTTTTCCTCCTGCTTTTATGCCTAGCATTAATTTCATGATTAATGCAGTCATAAAAATTGATATTATAGTAGATATTATAAGTATAAAAACTGTTATTAAAAATTTACCTTCAAATAAGTGTACTTTTTCAATAATTCCAATTGATAAAGGAATTAAAAATAGGGTTACATCCTTGAGAAGTAAGTCCGAGATATTTTCAACTTGTTCTAATTTAATAATCTTTGTGACTAATAATATAACCAAAAGTATCATTCCCATAATTGAAGCAGGCATAGGGAAGTCTAATCCTATCTCAATCATGTATGATATGGCTAATATGGACACTATAATAGATAACTGCTTTATCATTTAATCACCTCAATTTTCTTATAACAAAATTTCAACGAGGCAGTAGATATGGGGGAAATCTTAATGCCTGGTTACTTTAGTATTGTAATTGCCCCCATAATACCAAATGCCTCTTTATCTCTTCTATAGGAATGAAATAAATCTTCTTCTGCATAAGTCGACAAATCTATAGTTGTTAGATTATCTTCCTTAATTCCTTTGTCTAATAGCATCCTTTTTATAGTAGTATGGAGATCAATTAGGAACTTGATCTCATTTTTTTGTCTAATTATATCCTTATAATAATCAAATTCTTCCTTAAACATATTCATTACATCATATTCAACTTCAAAATCATTTCTCCCTATTGTGGGTCCTAAAACTCCTATAATATCTTTAGGATTAGATCCATATTTATTTACCATTATATCTAAACTATTGCTAGCAATCCTTTGAAGAGTTCCTTTCCAACCTGAATGAATATTTGCTTGTATCTTTTTGATAGGATCATATAATAAAATAGGAGTACAATCAGCAAACCTAGAGATAAGTGCAATATTATTTATATTAGTTATAAGTCCATCTGTCTCTGCAATTATTCTATCTATACCATTACATTCTCCCTGGGACATGTCTGTAATACTTACCACATTTCCAGAGTGTACCTGGTATCCTGAAAATTGCTCCTTGGGTCTTATCCCTATAAAATCATAAATATATTCATAACTCTTTCTTATGTCATCTATAGATTCATTTGTGCTACGTCCTATATCCATATCCTTGGTTGTAAAGCAGTTGTATAATCCTAATTCCCTTAGTTCTGGTAAATAAATGAATCTATAGTCTGCTTTAGCTTCTATTTTGTAATCCATGAAAATCCCTCCAACATCTATATACTCTATATTACCAAAAAAACCTTAAATATCAACTAAAACAATTAATTATACCTGGAGACAAATAGGGACCAGTTCTTTTATCCCCTCCTAATAGGCTAAAAGAGAACTGGCCTTGGCTTCTTTGAATTTTAACCTGCTTTTTAGTCTAATAGAATCAACAAAACGTGTCAGCCTTGCCAATAATATGTAACTTGTCCAAAGATTGAGGGTTTAAATGGGGTAGTGCTCGTGTTATAGTAAAAGAAGTTACAAAATAGTAACAAAACAGTAACAATATTATTTCACTCAAGGAGGATATCATGAAAAAAACCAAAAAGTTAGTATTTTTATTAGTAGCAGTTATATTACTTAGTTCGACAGCAAGTCATGCAGGTGGATTTAATTATAGAGTTATTAGGGTGAATCTACGTAATAATGATTACCAATTTAATGATTACTATAATAACAACTCTTATAACAACTCAAGATACAATTTCAGAAATTCCTGGAATGTAATAATTGATAACAATAACAATAGTAGACCAGGAGAAGTAATTGAATTACCAACTAGGCCAGTTGAAAGACCTACAGTTCCTGAAACTCCAGTTGAAGAGCCTACTAAACCAGTTGAACCAACTAAGCCAGTTGAACCAACTAAGCCAGTTGAAAAACCAACATATCCACCAGTAGTTGAAGAAACTGAACAAAACTATTCAGGTTTATCAGCTGATGAAGCTGAAGTAGTTAGACTTGTGAATATTGAAAGACAAAAAGCAGGTTTACAACCACTAAAAGCAAGTGCTGAGTTATCGAATGTTGCAAGATTAAAATCAAAGGACATGGCTGATAAAAATTACTTTAGCCACACTTCTCCTACATACGGAAGTCCATTTGATATGATGAAACAATTCGGGATTAATTATAGAACAGCAGGAGAAAATATTGCAAAAGGATATTTAAACCCTACATCTGTAATGAATGGTTGGATGAATTCATCAGGTCATAAAGCAAATATATTAAACTCAAGTTTTGGAACTATTGGTGTAGGAGCATATAAAGTAGGTAACACTATTTATTGGACACAAATGTTCACAAACTAATATAAATAAATTAAATCCGTTGGGG
>JAQVYQ010000012.1:21711-37560 GCA_028708575.1 Tissierellia bacterium | reverse complement strand
TCTGAGTCTCAAGGAGAAGTCGATGACACTCTATCTAATAAAACTATTATACACAATAAAGTGTATACATTTGTTAAAAAAGGATTATGCGTTATCCTTAATTAACGTAAATACATTATATAAGGAGAAAATATATAATGAATACAAATATTATAATGGCACTAGTTGGATTGTTTCTACTTACTGCCTTTACCAATGTACTAGCTACACTAAAGACAATTTTAATGTCAAAAAACATTATGAACCCGGTTTATTTATTAGTCTTTGTTGATGCAATGATTTTCACTACTATAATGAGTAAAGTAACTAGCTCAGATGGGCTACCATTTGCTATTGCTTACGCGTTGGGAAGAACTACTGGAGTTTATATAGGTGGAAAAATAGAAAATAAGTTAGCTTTAGGAATATTAGAAGTTGATTTGTTTTTAAATGATAAAGATAAAGTTAAGGATATTTCAAGAAAACTAAGAGAAACAGGATATACTGTAAATATTTTCACTGTTGGTGGAAATAACGAAGAGAAGAGATATCAAATCGAAGTTGTTATCAAGAGAAATGAATTAAAGATACTAGAAGAAATAATAGAAGACTTTGGAGTTATAAGACCAACCTTAACGGTGAAGACCTTAAATGGAGTAAATGGGAAAATAACATCTTCAAGATTAAAAGAAGCATAAAAGAGACAACTTCATTTAGTTAAATAGGGTATATTTGACTAGATATATACATTATGCTAAAATGTTGTTGAAATATAATTTAATAAAAATCTTAATTATACCTTATTAAGAGTGATGGAGGGAATGGGCCCTATGATATCCGGCAACCTTGTTTAAACGAAGGTGCTAAATCCCACAGGATATTAATTCTGGAAGATGAGGTGGTGCTTGATTATTACGCCTTTCCTTTTGGATAGGCTTTTTTGTTGACTGGGTAAACAGTTTAGTATTAAAGAAACATATAAAAACTGCAAATTGATGATTGGACAAAAAAACAACAAGGTAAGTACTATAATATAGATGGGAAAATAGATAATAAATATAATCAAATAGGAGGATTATAAATGAAAAAATGGTTATTTACTTCTGAATCTGTAACAGAAGGTCATCCAGATAAGATTTGTGATGCTATATCAGATTCTATACTAGATGCAATATTAGAACAGGATCCAGTTGCTAGAGTAGCTTGTGAAACAATGGTTACTACTGGGTTAGTATTGGTCTCAGGTGAAATAACTACAAATTGTTATGTTGATTTCACTAAGATTGTTAGAAAGACAATTGAAGATATTGGATATGTAAGGGCTAAATATGGATTTGATGCAGAAACATGTGCCGTTCTTAATTCAATAAATGAGCAGTCTCCTGATATTGCATTAGGTGTTAATAAGGCTTTAGAGCAAAAGGAATATAGTGAAGATGAGCTTGATTCAATAGGAGCAGGAGATCAAGGAATGATGTTTGGTTACGCATGTAATGAAACAAAAGAGTTAATGCCATTACCAATATCCCTAGCTCATAAATTAGCAAAAAGACTTACAGACGTTAGGAAACAAGGTATTCTTACTTATCTAAGGCCAGATGGCAAAACCCAAGTTACTGTAGAGTATCATGATAATAAGCCTGTAAGAATTGAAAATGTTGTTGTTTCCTCACAACATAGCCCAGATGTTGATTTGGATCAGATTAGAAAAGATATTATTGAGCATGTTATTAAAGTAGTAGTGCCTGCAGATATGCTAGATGAAAATACAAAGTATTATGTTAATCCTACAGGTAGATTTGTTATTGGTGGACCAATGGGTGACTCAGGATTAACTGGAAGAAAAATCATAGTAGATACTTATGGTGGATATGCAAGACATGGTGGTGGAGCGTTTTCAGGTAAGGATCCTACAAAGGTAGATAGATCAGCAGCATATGCTGCAAGATATGTTGCTAAGAATATAGTTGCAGCAGGTATAGCTGATAAATGTGAAGTTGGACTAGCTTATGCAATTGGAGTTGCTAAACCATTATCTATATATGTAGATACTTTTGGAACAGGGAAAATTTCTGATAATGATATTGAAGTATTAGTACAAAAGCATTTCGACCTAAGACCAGCAGCAATTATCCATAATTTAGATTTAAGAAAGCCAATATATAAGGCGCTTTCTGCTTATGGTCATTTTGGAAGAGAAGATTTAGATGTAAAATGGGAAAAGACAGATAAGGCTGATGCTTTAAGAAAAGAAGCGGGAATATAGGTAATAGTTAAGAGGTAGGGGAGACCTTTGGCCTCCAGTTATTGTGAATTAAGTGAAGAATTAATAAGTAATAGTTTATAGCTAAGAGTTAAGAACTAAAAACAAAAAGACAGATTAATTTTATAAAATTAATCTGCTTTTTTTATTTTTTGATAGTAAAAAAGCCATCATAATTATATATGTAAATTAAGAGGTGTGAAGGTTTAAAGTGGAATACATATTCCCTATTACTTCTTAACTCTTTCATAAACTATTACCTAAAAAAGGGGGTGGAATAATGGCTATAGTTACTAAAAAAGAAAAGATGGCTTTAAAATTAGAACTTGATGCAGGTATTGTTGATGGCAAGCAAAAGACAGCATCAAAATCATTCAATAATGTGAAGTTAGATGCTTTAGATGATAATCTTCATCAAACTGCTACTAAATTAGCAGGACTTCAAAACAAATCATTGCTGAATGTAAAAAGAGTAGAGGAAACAACATTAACAGAAGAGTAGATAAGATAGCTAAGAAGGGTGGTGAGATATATGGAAAAAACGAAATTAGAAATGGATTTTTTAGATACTTTGAATAAGATATCTAAAATTAGTTTGGACAATCCAAAACCTGATTTATTACCTAGTGAAATACAGGCTGCAATGGAGAATATAATTTCTCAAAATGTATTTACATCGAAGGACGGTGATTTTATAGCTGTTGGAGGGGCTAGAGTAATAACTACTAATATTAGTGAATTTGAGTTTTAAATAGGGGCCTTAGGGCCCTTTTTATACCTAATTCATTAGGTGCAATAGAGACTTCATTACGGTTTGGGATTTGAAGAATTGATATTGATATGGGGGTGATTTTATGGAGCAATTCATGGAACAATTGTTTTCCAGCATTGCAAACTTAGGCTTTCCAATAGTTATATCAGTCTATCTATTGGTAAGAATAGAAGGTAAGCTAAATGAATTAACAGTAAGTATAAATGAATTGTCTAAAGCAATATCAGCCATTAAATAGTTATTATTCACAGTTACTAACAGTACGTCAAGAAAAATGATAAAAATACTAAGCGAACTTTTGCAGGACACGACAATAATTCTTAGCGAATGGAAGATAAAAATCCGTTAAGCAGCTTTCACACCCTAAAGATAGACCCCAAATACATTGAAAGATGTAGGATTTTTGTCTGGAATGAGCTTTAGAATTATTCGTGTCTGAAACCGTGAGCGTGTATTTTTATCATTTTTCGGCTTTATTCAATCAATAATAGTAATAGATAATGAAATTTGATACAATATTAGCATTGGAGGGTTTTTAGTGGAAATAGAAGGAATAGTAGAAGAAATCATATTTAGAAATGAAACAAATGGATATACTGTTGGACGTTTAAATACGTCTGATGGTGATATAACCGTAGTTGGTTATGCCCATTTTATTAGTGTTGGGGAAACAGTATCCTTAGAAGGGGAACTTATATTTCATGATAAATATGGTGAACAGTTTAGCTTTACTTCTATGAAAACAGTATTGCCCTCAACCCTTAAGGGAATAGAAAACTATCTCTCTTCTGGATTAATTCCTAATATAGGACCTAAAACTGCTAAAAAAATCGTTAATAAATTTGGACTAGATTCCCTTGATATTATCCAATATAATCCGGAAAAGCTAAAAGAAATAGAAGGTATTGGAGATAAGAAACTTAAAAAAATTGTAGCAGCATATGATGAACAAAGAGAAATACAGGATATTATGGTATATTTGCAGCAATACGATATATCTATCAATAATGGAATAAAAATATATAAAAAATACGGATCAGAGACTATAAATACAGTAAGAGCAAATCCATACAGATTGTCTGAAGATGTTCATGGTATTGGCTTTAAAACAGCAGACAGTATAGCAAAGAAAATGGGTGTAAGTCCAGACTCCCCCTATAGAATAGAAGCAGGATTAAAATTTGTAATTATGGAATTTGCATCAGAAGGACATTGCTATGTGCCAAAGGATGATCTTATTAAAAAGGCGTCAAAATTATTGGATGCAGATGAAGAGAAGATTGAAGATGGAGTAAGAGAATTAGCCTTAAAGAATAATTTCTATTTAGTAAAGAACAATGATGAAATAGATGTTTATTATGCACCTTATCATTTAGCTGAAAATAATGTAGCAAGAAAGGTCGTAGAGTTATCCCGTGTAGATTTTGAGGAATTAAAGGTTAATACAGATAAGGAAATAGAAAATATAGAGAAAGAAAGTAATATTAATTTTGCCTATAAGCAGAAGATTGCAATTAAGGAATCCCTTGAGAATGGCATGATGATAATAACAGGTGGACCAGGTACAGGTAAGACAACAATAATAAATGCTATAATTACAATTTGTGAAAACTTAAGCTTGAGTGTAGTCTTAGGAGCACCAACAGGAAGAGCCGCAAAAAGAATGACTGAAACTACAGGAAAAGAGGCAAAAACTCTTCATAGGCTTCTAGAGATATCCTTCATTGAAGAAGAATTAGGATTTACTAAGGATGAAGATAGTCCAATAGAAGCGGATCTTGTTATTATTGATGAGGCTTCAATGATAGATATTCTATTAATGAATAGTTTATTAAAAGCAATAAACCCTGGTACTAGATTGATACTTGTAGGGGATGTAGATCAGCTTCCATCAGTTGGTCCAGGTAATGTTTTAAAAGATATAATAAATTCTGGAGCCATTAAAGTTGTTATGCTAGATGAAATATTTAGACAAGCTGAAGAAAGTATGATAACAGTGAATGCCCATAGAATAAACAAAGGCCAGTCTCCTACATTAAATGAAAAGGATAAGGATTTCTTTTTTATTGCACAAAAAAACTCTAATGATATACTACAAACTCTAATGAATTTGATTAAGACAAGGCTTCCAAAATTTTACGGATTTGATTCTCAAAAGGACATACAAATACTAACTCCTATGAAAAAAGGAGATCTTGGGATTATTTCACTCAATAAGGAAATCCAACAAGTATTAAACCCTAAATCTGAATCAAAAAATGAAAAACAAGTAGGAAGTGAAATATTTAGAGTTGGGGACAAGATAATGCAAATAAAAAACAATTATAAATTAGAGTGGAAAATAGTTAAAGATGGAATGGAAGTGGAAAAGGGCGAAGGGGTATTTAACGGAGATATTGGATATGTAACTGAAATTGATGAGGAAGAGGCAGTGCTAAAAGTTATATTTGATGATGAAAAGTGCGTAGATTATGATTTTAAACAAATAGATGAATTGAAACTTGCCTATGCAACAACTGTACATAAATCACAAGGAAGTGAGTTTCCTGTAGTTATTATGCCTATTTCTTCAGGCCCGCCAATGCTATTAACTAGAAATTTATTTTATACTGCGATTACACGTGCAAGGAAATTAGTAGTTTTAGTTGGTGAAGAAAGATTTATGTATATGATGATAAAAAACAATATGATTGCTAAAAGATATTCCTCATTAGATAGAAAGATTAGGGAGTATTTAAACTTGTTTTTAAGATAAGAGGTGAATCCATTGATTTTAAAAAGCTTATTGTTTCCTACAAGACAACTATGTTATTTATGTAAGGAAAAAACTCCATATCTAAAATCATTTACATGCTTAGAATGTAATGAAAAACTTAATTTTGCTTATAAAGAAGTTAAGATTGATTCAATCTATGTAGATAGGACATTTTATGTTTTAAGCTACAATCGCTTTTTAAAAGAATTAATACATGATTTCAAATTTAATGGGAAAAGTTACTTGTATAAGCCTTTTGCTGAATTTATGATTAATATGATAAGAAAAAAGGATATAAATAATGTAGATATAGTCATATATATACCAATACATAGAAGAAAAGAAGCAATTAGGGGATACAATCAATCTGAACTTCTATCAGATTACATATCCAAACAACTTCAAATACCAATTTCAAGAGGTAATTTGGTTAAAAAGAAGTGGACAAAGGAACAAAACAAACTTGATAGAATACAAAGACTGGATAATTTAAAAGATTCCTTTTTTCTAAAAAACCCAGAAGAAATTAGAGGGAAAAGAATACTATTAATAGATGATTTAATAACAACTGGTGCAACCTTTAATGAATGTTCAAAAATCTTAAAAATAAATGGAGCTAAGGATATTATTGCATTGGCTCTAACATCCAGTAAGACAATTTAAGAGTGCTTATTAAGTGTTTTTACAATAATACTATTTTCACTATTGACCTTATAATCATTTTTTCTAAAATACTCAAGAGTAGCGTTTAATTCACCACCAAGAACGATAATAATGCTGACAATGTATAACCATACAAGAAGGACAATTATACCTCCTAGACTACCGTAAATTGTTGAATGCTTGTTTGAGTTAATGACATATAAGGAAAATATATTAGATGTTAATATCCAGCCGAATGTAGTAAATAATCCACCAGGGATTGCATATCGGAGTTTTACTCTGTTTTTATGTTCTACACATGGGCTATATTTATACAATAATGCAAAGATAATAATCATAAATGCAATTGGGATTATTAATCTGATTTTACTCCATATATCTACAAATGCATGTATGATACCAAGAAAATTAAATAATTCTTTACCTATAAATTCACCTAAAACTAGTGTTATAAAAACTAAAACTAATAATAAAATCAAAGCAATGGTGAATATTATGGATATTCCTTTAAGTATAAAATATGATCTTGTTTCTTCATAATCATATGCTTTGTTTATAGCTTTAATTACTCGTGTTACTCCTGCAGAAGCAGTCCAAACACCGCCTATAGCTGCTATTGAAAGAAGCTCTCTACTACTAACTACAGCTAAATCTTTTATAAAATTACTTATGATATTCTGCACATCAAGTGGTAGATACTGTATAAAACTATATACAATATCTATTCTCACAATAGATACAAAGCTTAAAATATTTAAAAATACAATTAAAAATGGGAAAAGCGAAAGAAATAAAAAATATGACAGCTGAGCCCCAATGGCAAAGACATTATCATTATTGACTCTATAGAGAAAATTATCTATAAATATAATAGGTTTATGTTTTAATAATTTATTTGAGAAATTCTTCATAATTTCATCTCCATATCAATTCATACCCATAACAATGGCCACACAGTACCTATCTATACACAATTAAAATCTAAAGAATCATGCATTCTTATTTCAGATATTTGTCGAACCAAGCAGTTATTTCTTCTAATCTTTTAATTCTATTTTTAGGTTTTCCAGATCTGGAAAGTTCATGGTTTTCTTCTTTAAATGCTACTAGCCTAGAATCAACGCCATGATATTTTAAGGCAGTGAACATTTGTAGTCCTTCTGGAATCCAGCATCTATAATCTTCTTCAGAGTTTATAAATAATGTAGGAGTAATAATATTATCTGCATACTTAAGTGGGGAATGGGACCACATCTTTTCATGATTATCCCAAGGAGTGCTAGATATTTGATCACTAGCAAAGTAATATCCTATATCACTTGTTCCAAAGAAGGAAATCCAGTTCGAAATACTTCTTTGTGAAACAGCTGCTTTAAATCTTGAAGTATGACCAATAATCCAATTTGTCATAAAACCACCATAAGATCCACCGGTTACTCCTATTCTATCTTTGTCTATAGCTGGATAGTTTTTCAAAACTAAATCGGTAAAATTCATTAAATCTTCATAATCTACAGTTCCATATTTTCCTCTAATATCAGCGTACTTATCACCATATCCATCGCTTCCTCTAGGGTTACAATAGAATACAAAGTATCCTTTATTAGCCCAATATTGCATTTCATGAAAGAATATCTCACCATAAGCAGACTTTGGACCGCCGTGAATATCTAGAATGCCAGCATATGTTTTTTCTTCTTCATAACCAACTGGTTTTAGTACCCAACCTTCCAATAGATTTCCATTGTTTAATTGTAAAAACAGTTTTTCAGGAGCTGATAGTTTTTTCTCCTCATTTACCCAAGTGTTAAAATTAGTCAATTGAACTTCTCGGGAATTTTGCTCATATAATTCCTGAAGCTTCATACCTCTCATTCCTATAAAATATACTTTTTCATCAATAATATCGAAATCGTTTACACTACCATGAGGTGGAGTTAATCTTTTTGTATTGCCATTAATATCTATTTGATATATAAAGGAGTTTGACTTTTCTGTGCTTATATAATATAGAAAATTACCATCAACCTTTATATTTCTTGTGTCACCATATGTACAATCACTTCCAATGGAATTTGCAATTGAATAATCAGAATTTGAAATTTTCTTAACAAAGTTTCCAGTATGGTCTGTAATATATATATTTGGATTTTGGTTAAGTCCATGTAACCGCATATCACTTCCTATAAATACTACATTATCATTTAGGAAGTCACAATAACTATAGTTACACTTTTCTAAGGGCATGATTTTTTCGTATTTATTTTGATCTATGGAATATATATTTAAATTAGTATATGCACTCATTTTATCTATAAAAGATGATGTGATAAATACAATATGATTTTTATCACTATTTAATGCATAATGAATAACATTAGAAAATTCATCAGTAATTTTTCTTATCTCTTTACTATTTATATTATATATGTATAACATACTTCTCTTCTTATTTGTATAGCCCTCTCCATTGGACCAAAAAGGTATCTCATCAAATATTTCATAGTCACTTTTTTCCTTCATCTGATTTAAAGCTATTTCCTTTTCTTTATCAGAAAGATTCTCAAATCCTCTATAGTCAGGATTAAAAATAGCTATGATAAGATAATTTTCATCATCAATTTTTTTAATATCATTAACATTAAGAGGTATTTCAAATGCCTTTTTTGGCTCTCCACCCTCTATAGGCATTTCATAATAGGAAGTAAAAACTTCTCCTTTTTTCTTTCTTTCTTTGTCCTTTTCATTTCTAATTGAAGGGAATAATATGGATTTATTTGTTTTCCAGATAAATGATTTTTCCTCACCTAATGTAACAAGTTTCACAATTTTATTATTTTCATTCAAGTTATATATATTTGATATATAACTGTTTTCTTCAACATCTATTTCATGGACAATTAATCCACAATTTTTACCATCAGGTGATAAATTTAAATTTGATAAAAATTTATAGTTTGTAAAATCATCTATTTTTAGATTTTCCAAATTCCTCCCCCCTTCTAGAGTTTTGTTTATAATTGTTAAGGTTTATTATTGAATTATTTCCTTCCTTAAATTCTATATTATAATAGTATATGAATACAGCCTTACCCAGTTCGCTTATTTCCCAAGTATAAGTAGGGTAATAATTGCTTTTTGTTAAGCCCAGAGTCTTAAAGTATTCATGTATTTGAGAGATTTCTTTAGAAGTTCCTTCGTATTTAGAGATTAAGTCTTTAACATCATAAGCTTCACTACTTTTCAAATCTTTAATTAATGATAATATTTTATCTTTAGCATTTATGCTTTCAATATAATTCCATATATAGTTTACTATAACTGAGAATTTATTTTCATCTTTTAGGTTTAGAAAACTAATCCCATTTTTGCTTAATGTAATCATGTCTTCTTTTATTAATATTAGTTTTTCACTTAAGGATAATCTATAAAATAAATCAACTAGAAATAGTTCTCTTTGTGAAGGCTTTAGATCAATTATTTCATTATCATTTAATAGAAAGCATAGCTCTGGTAGAAAACTCTTTTTTATCATCTTCTTTTTTCTTGTTACTTCAATCTCATTATCAGTGAAATATAGTAAAAACTTATCTAGATTTAATAATAATGATATTGAGGTATCATTTAAAAAATCTTCGATTTCATTTACTAAATTTCTATTTATAGAAAAAGGAGCATTTATATTATTTAGGTTTTCCATAAGACTAAATCTATTCTTACTAATATCTATAATATCCCTATATTTTTTCTCGAATTCTTTATTCTTTTTACTAAGAAAATACAGATAGTTTTTAAATGTACTTATATAGGAATTTAGACATTCTTGTGAATAGATAAATCCTTCATTTATAGCTAATTCAAAAAACAACCTAAGGTCTAAGTCTTTAAGATCATATAAGGTTAGAACATCTTCGGATAGATAATAATCGAAAAATTCTATAAGATTAGCTACATATTCTTTAATCTCATCAAATTCGTATTTATTTGATAAATAGCTTTCAAACTCGTCTAATTCATCATAAAGATATAAGTTTAAATTGTCATCTAATTCAAGGATGCTTAATATACAATTATTATAAATTTTTATAATTTCTAAGGAGTGCTTTTTAATATAATCTTCTATTACTAAACTAGTTTCTTCTTTTCTCTTGTAATTAAAATCAATTAGATACTGCTCAATAAAGGTATCTTTAGCTGATTGAGGTAATAAACTTATGTCTCCTATAAATGAATACTTACTAAAAAATTTACCTATCCTTGCAAATAGAAGATCTCCTTCATTAAAATACTCCTTCATTAATTTTTCATAAATATAGAACTCTTTGTTTTTTAACAAGTCATGTACAATAATGTGTTCTTCATTTATATTTAGAATTTCGAATAAGGATATGAAAGAGCTATTTTTACTTAACAGGAATTCACCTTCTAAATTAGTCAAATTTTTAGGATTAGACTCTAGAAATTTTTCTATAAATGTTTTCCCATCTTCGTTTATATAATCGATACTCAGCCAAGTAACAAGTCTTAATTTATTCCCATTATCCATAAAAAATGGAAAATCAAATTTAATTTTATCTAATATATCATCTATTTCGAATTTATCATTAATAAAATTATATACTTTATTTGTTGTATCTAAGTTTAATTTATTTATTAATTCATAATCTATTTTTTGCATTTCACCCTCCACTTATGTTCTTTCTTAATATGATGTTTTAATAATCACGGGATACCATAGTTTAATTATATTATAAGTACTCATACCTTTCCAATAAAATATATTAAAATTAAAATTAGTTCCAATAAATATATATGGAACTAATCTTTAAGCAGCCCTTCAATTTTGAATAAATTATTGAGAGTTCTGTTAAGATGGTAGTTATAAACTATGTCTAGTTCTGACCTCTCCCTTTCAATAGGAGTATATTCTATTGAGTAAAGATTTTCAAATAATAAAATATTTTCCTCATTTAATAAAGGTTTCATGTCCAAGATTATCATAGTGTGTATATCTGTTGATATTTCTTCCACCATCCTAATAATAGAATTTGAACCTTTACTTATCCGACTCTTTGAAAAGTTATAATTAATCTCTTGTTTGTAGAGATCAAAACTTTCTTCTAATCTATTTAAGTCAGATGTAATGTCTGCGTACAAAATTTCTATATTAGTATTAACAAGATTGAAAACTAAAGACTTATATTTTTCATAAATGTCGTTTTTTTGTTCGATGAATTCTTTTTTTATATCAGGTGCAGCAATAAAATAGTTTATTAATGTTGCTACTACTATTCCTACAAAGGTAGATAAAAGTCTATTTGTAGTATAGGGAATTCTATCTTCCACATCATTTAGAAATATGGATATATAAACATAACATGCAAGTTGGAGTGCTTTTTTCCAACCAAAATAATTGTTTATATATATAGTTAAAATAATACCGATACTAAGAGAAATATAATTGTGAGGCAGCAATGCGGAAAAAATAATTCCTACAACTGCACCAACAATAGTCCCTAACATTCTATTTTTCCCAGATTTTAATGATTCTGATACAGAGCTTTGCATAGAACTAATAGCCCCTATTCCAGCGAAAAGAGGGCTGTGTAAATTTAATAAGTCAACTGTTAGCATACTTATACCAACTGCTAGACTTGTTTTAAGTGTTCGCAAACCGATTTTTGGTTTCCAATTATTTGACATAAAATTCCTCTCTAACTTTTAAAAATGCTTACTTCAAAATGTATATAAACAATTATATACTGATACAATATTAAAAACAAATATAATAATTCTATACACATGATGATTTTGATAATTTGGAGTTTTCCACAGACTTGCCCACATTATCCACAAGGGAACACATGTGTTATTCACAAATTACTAACAATTTTAATATAGATTAAATTTTATGCGTTTTTTCTTATTAACTAGTTAAAAATTGGGTATTATAATATTAAATAGTATAAGTATTAGACTTATATGAGAGGAGTTGGGTTTATGAAATTAAATTTTGCCGGCAAGAATATGGAAGTAACAGAAGCGTTAAGGGATGTTACCGAAAAGAAGTTCAACAAGCTAGACAAGTTTTTTCAAAAAGATGTTGAAGGTAATGTTACATTTAGTACAGAAAAGAATAGGAAGATAATCGAGGTAACCATAAACCTACCTGGGACAATTCTTCGTGCTGAGGAATCAAGCGATGATATGTATGCTTCAATCGACAAAACAGTCAATATACTAGAAAGACAAGTAAGAAAATACAAGACTAGATTACAAAAAAGATATCAAAACAACAATCAAACTATTAGATTTGAAAATGTAACACCACTAACTACTGGAGATGATGCAGAGGTAAAACCAAAATTAGTAAAAAGAAAGAAATTTAATTTGAAACCTATGATGACTGAAGAAGCAATATTACAAATGGAGTTACTAAGACATAATTTCTTTGTATACACAGATGCTGAAACATCAGATTTTGCTGTAGTATATAAGAGAAAAGACGGTAACTATGGATTGATTCAGTCAGAAGATTAATATACAATAGAATATGTTAAGGTATATAAAAGTGCAGGATAGAATCCTGCACTTTTTTAAGCAGTTTTTACGTTGTTAATTATTGTAATAAATGATAAAATAATTATTAATGTATTTGTTTGAAAGGATGGTTTTCATGGGTTTATTTGAAAAGGTTTTTGGTTCTTATAGTGATAGAGAACTAAAAAAGATTGCTCCACTAGCTAATAAAGTACTTGATTTAGATAAAGAGATGATGAGTTTAAGTGAAGAACAGCTAAAGAGTAAGACAATGGAATTTAAGAATAGATATAATAATGGGGAAACATTAGACAGTTTATTGCCAGAAGCATTTGCAGTAGTAAGAGAAGCTTCCTATAGAGTTTTAGGCATGAAGCATTTCCCAGTTCAAATTTATGGTGGAATTATACTTCATCATGGAAGAATTTCAGAGATGAAAACAGGAGAAGGGAAAACTTTAGTTTCAACATTACCTGCATATCTCAATGCACTTACAGGTAAAGGTGTACACATAGTAACGGTAAATGATTATTTAGCTAAACGTGATAAGCAATGGATGGGAAAATTATTTGAATACTTAGGATTGACAGTTGGATGCATAGTCCATGGGATATCAAATGAAGAAAGAAAAGATGCATACAAAAGTGATATTACTTATGGAACTAATAATGAATTTGGATTCGATTACCTAAGGGATAATATGGTCATCTATAAAGAAGAAATGGTTCAAAGAAAACTTTATTATGCCATAGTTGATGAGGTAGACAGTATATTAGTTGATGAGGCAAGAACTCCACTGATAATATCTGGTGCTGGAGATAAATCTACAAAACTTTACGAAATTGCAAGTAATTTTGTTAGAAATTTAAGTAGTAGAGTTTTAGATCCTGAAGAAGGAGACAAAAAATTAGATCCTTTTGATAGAGAAATAAAGGAAGAAACAGTTGACTTTCTTATAGATGAAAAGAAAAGAGCAGTATCTTTAACTGAAAATGGTATGGCAAAAGCAGAAAGTTTCTTTAGTCTTGAAAACTTATCAGATCCATCAAATATGGAAATTGCACACCATGTCAATAATGCATTAAAAGCTAAGTCAATAATGAAGAGAGATATAGATTATGTTGTAAAAGATGGGGAAGTAATAATTGTAGATGAGTTCACTGGAAGATTAATGTTTGGTAGAAGATATAGTGATGGACTACATCAAGCAATAGAAGCAAAGGAAAATTTAAATGTACGAAGCGAATCAAAGACATTAGCAACAATTACCTTCCAAAATTATTTTAGGATGTATGAAAAACTATCAGGTATGACAGGGACAGCAAAAACAGAAGAAGATGAGTTTAGAGAAATATACAATATGGATGTTGTTGAAATACCTACAAACAAGCCAGTTGTAAGAAAAGACTTAGCAGATAGCGTATATAAAAATGAACAAGGTAAATTTAAAGCTGTTGTTAATGAAATAAAGGAAAGGTATAAAACAGGGCAACCTATACTAGTAGGTACCATTACAATAGAAAAATCTGAAGAACTATCTAAACTACTGAAAAAAGAAGGCATTCCTCATGAAGTTCTTAATGCTAAGCAACATGAAAGAGAAGCAGATATTATAGCTCAAGCAGGTAGATTTGGTGCTGTTACTATAGCTACAAATATGGCTGGTAGAGGAACTGATATAGTACTAGGTGGTAATCCAGAGCATTTGGCAAAGCAGGAAATGATAAAGAAGGGTTATAGTGATGAGATACTTGCATTAGTGGATAGCTTTTTTGAGACTACAAGTGAAGAAGTTATTGAGGCAAGAAAAGCATATAATTCTCTAATAGAAAAACACAAGCAAGAAACAGAAATTGAACATAAAAAAGTAGTAGGGGCAGGGGGACTTCATATAATAGGCACAGAAAGACATGAGTCCAGACGTATTGATAATCAACTAAGAGGTAGATCTGGTAGACAAGGGGATCCTGGTAGTTCTAGATTCTATATATCTCTAGAAGATGACCTAATGAGATTGTTCGGAGGAGAAAGAGTACAATCTTTAGTAGAAACTTTGGATATGCCTGAAGATGAACCACTTGAGCATGCTTTACTTACAAAGACCATTGAAAATGCGCAAAAGAAAGTTGAAGGAAACAACTTTGCCATTAGAAAACATGTTTTAAAATATGATGATGTCATGAATAAACAAAGAGAAGTAATTTATAGCCAAAGAAGAATGGTTCTAGAAGGTGAAAATCTAAGAGATCAAATAGTTGGAATGGCTAAAGAATTAGTTGAAAATAATGTAGACTTCTATACTGCACATTCTATTAATATAGAAGATTGGGATATAGAAGCCTTAGAAAAATATTTAATAAAGCAATTTGGATTAAATAAAGACCTATTCTCTTCAATTAAAACAGAATCTGTTACTAAAGAAGAAATAGTAGAGACAATAAGTGAAAAAGTTGAAGACAGATATGAATTTAAGGAAAATGAATTTGGTATTGATAATTTTAGAGAAATTGAAAGAATTATATTATTACAAGTAGTAGATAGAAAATGGATGGATCATATCGATGCTATGGATCAATTAAGGCAAGGAATTGGACTTAGAGCATATGGTCAACAGGATCCAGTAATGGCATATCAAAAAGAAGGTTATGATATGTTTGAGGAAATGACTCAAGATATCTGGGAAGATACAGTTGGATTCTTATATCATGTTGAATCACCAGAAAAGATTCAAAGAAAAAGAGTAGCTGAGCCATTAGCAACAAATATGGACAGTAAATCAAATTCTGCATCAAACAAAACTGTAGTAAATAAGGAAAAGAAAGTTGGAAGAAATGATCCATGCCCATGTGGCAGTGGAAAGAAATACAAGAAGTGCTG
>JAQVYQ010000012.1:0-21611 GCA_028708575.1 Tissierellia bacterium | reverse complement strand
GAAGAATTGGGTGTTTCACTTTGACGTTTCTGGACTTAAGGACAAAGCCACTGATTTAGAACAATACACATATGGTGAAGATTTTTGGAAGGAACCAGAAAAAGCACAAAAGATAATGCAAGAAATAAAGAATAATAATAGTAAAATTAAAGAATATGAAGATTTAATAAGTGAAATAGAAGATTTAGAGACTATTATAGAATTAGTTGTTGAAGAAGAATCATATGATGAATTTGAAGAAATCGATAATATTATGAAAAGTATTGAAAAGACATCGGAAAAATTCAAATTATCGACTTTATTAAATGGTGAATTTGACAGAAACAATGCTATACTTTCAATACATTCTGGTGCAGGTGGCTTAGAAGCTCAGGATTGGGCCGAAATGTTACTTAGGATGTATAAAAGATGGTCAGAATCAAAAGAATT
This sequence comes from Tissierellia bacterium, assembly GCA_028708575.1. GTDB lineage: Bacteria > Bacillota > Clostridia > Tissierellales > Tissierellaceae > UBA3583. Next base: position 21,182 of record JAQVYQ010000012.1, on the reverse strand, counting down.
TCACGTGGAAACACTAGATTTATTATCAGATACAGAAGGTGGAATCAAATCTGTAACACTACTGATTAAAGGCTTTAATGCTTATGGCTATTTGAAATCAGAAAAAGGAGTTCATAGACTAGTTAGGATTTCGCCATTTGATTCTGCAGGGAAAAGACATACTTCCTTTGCAAGCATAGATGTAACACCTGAAGTAGATGATGAAATAAATATTGAAATAAATGAGAAGGATTTAAAAATAGATACCTTTAGATCTACTGGTGCTGGTGGTCAGCATGTTAATACAACAGATTCAGCAATTAGAATTACTCATGTACCTACTGGGATTACAGTTCAATGTCAATCTGAAAGATCTCAACACATGAATAAAGCAACAGCTTTAAATATGTTAAAATCAAAGCTTATACAGCTTAAAGAAGAGGAAAACAAGGAAAGAATAGATGACTTACAAGGAAACTATTCTCAAATTGGATGGGGATCTCAAATAAGGTCTTATGTATTCCATCCATATAGCATGGTCAAAGATCATAGAACCAATGTAGAAGTTGGAGATGTTTATAGGGTAATGGACGGAGATTTAGATGTTTTCATAAATGAGTATTTAAAAAACAAAGCCCTGTAATTGGGTTTTGTTTTTGTTTACTTTACATAAGTATGATCAAATAGGAAGGTTGGATTAGATGGAAATAATAAAAGTACTTGTTGACGAGTTAAAATTAAAATCAAAACATATTGAAAATGTTATAAACTTACTAGATGAAGGAAACACCATACCATTTATTGCTAGATATAGGAAAGAGCAAACAGGTGAGATGCAAGATGTTGCAATTCGTCAGCTTTCCAATAGATTGAATTATTTAAGAAATCTTGTGGATAGAAAAGATGAAGTAATCAGATTAATAGATGAACAAGGGAAATTAACACCAGAGTTAAAAAAGGACATATTAATATCTGATACTCTTCAAAGAGTTGAAGACCTATATAGACCTTATAAACAAAAGAGAAGAACTAGAGCCACAATTGCTAAGGAAAAAGGTTTAGAAGGTTTAGCTGAAGTGATAATGAACCAAGAAGTATCTGAAGAAAACTTTAGATTAATTGTAAATACATATATAGATGAAGAAAAAGATGTACTATCAGAAGAAGATGCACTAGAAGGTGCAATGGATATAATTGCAGAAATCGTTTCTGATGATGCAGATAGTAGAAGTAAGATAAAAAAAGTGGCTCAAGATACAGGGCTTTTAATTTCCCAAGCTTTAGCTAAGGAAGAAAACACAGTATATGATATGTATTATGATTATAAAGAAGGCATAAAATCAATTGCTAATCATAGAGTCTTAGCAATTAATAGAGGAGAAAAGGAAAAGAAATTAAAGATAAGTCTTCACTTAGATGAGGAGAAAATTTTAAAAATATTGAAAGATAATTTTATTAAAGATACATCAAATATAACAATATCATATCTTAACAAGGCAATTGAAGATGGATATAAGCGATTATTATTTCCATCAATAGAAAGAGAAATTAGAAACAGTTTAACAGAGAAAGCTGAAAATGATGCATTTGGTGTATTTTCTATGAATTTGAAACCATTGCTTATGCAGCCTCCAATAAAGGGAAAAGTTGTAATGGGAATGGACCCAGGATTTAGGACAGGTTGTAAAGTAGCAGTAATAGATGATACAGGGAAATTATTGGATTATGCGACAGTTTATCCTACAGAACCACAAAATCAGATAGAAAAAACTAAAATTAAATTAAAAGAGTTTATTCATAAATACAGTATCAATCTCATAGCAATAGGTAATGGGACAGCGTCAAGAGAGACAGAATTTGTCGTTGCAGATATGATCAAGGAATTAAATGACGAAATTAGCGATGAAAAATATGATGAATTATCATATATAATAGTCAGTGAAGCAGGTGCATCAGTTTATTCTGCATCAGAAGTTGGAATTGATGAGTTTCCTGATTTGGACGTTACTATAAGAGGGGCAATATCCATAGCTAGGAGATTACAAGACTCTTTAGCAGAATTAGTTAAAATAGAACCAAAACATATTGGCGTAGGACAGTATCAACATGATTTGAATCAAGGGAAATTAGATGAAGCGCTAAAGGGGGTAGTTGAAGATTGTGTAAATAGTGTAGGAGTAGATTTAAATACTGCTAGTTCTTCACTATTAAACTATGTATCAGGAATATCAACTAAGGTAGCGAATAATATTATTTCTTACAGAGAAGAAAATAGTAAGTTTACATCAAGAAAAGGGCTATTAAAAGTAAAAGGATTAGGTCCAAAGACATTTGAACAATGTGCCGGGTTTTTAAGAATTCCTAATGGTGAAAACACATTGGATAATACAGGAGTTCATCCTGAGTCATATGATATTGCAGAAAAACTAATTGAAATGGGCTATAAAAACCTTGATATTAAAGAAATTTCAATGGAATTAGAAGTTGGGATACCTACCTTAAGAGATATTATTAAAGAATTAGAAAAACCAGGTAGAGATCCAAGAGATGAAATGCAAAAACCAATTTTAAGACAGGATGTTCTAAAAATTGAAGACTTAAAACAAGATATGGTATTAAATGGAACAGTTAGAAATGTAGTAGATTTTGGTGCCTTTGTGGATATAGGACTTAAGGGGGATGGCCTAGTACACATATCACAATTATCAGATAAGTATATTAAACATCCAAATGATCTAGTAAAGGTAGGTGATATAGTAAAAGTCAAAATAATAGATGTAGTTATACCAAAAAATAGAATATCATTAAGTATGAAAGGCATAAAACAAGATATATATTGATAATTAGCTATCAGTAAGGGGGGATACTGTGGGTAATATAAATAATAATAATATCAATGATAGAGAAACTAATGATGTAATAAGTATCGAAAATTATAATATGATTACAGAAGTTTCTGAAGAAACTTTTCATGATTTAAAAAATTTATTAGCTACTATTTCAGGTTTAACGCAATTAACTATGCTTAAGAATCAATCAGAAGAAATTATGACTTATCTTTCTAGTATAATTGAAGCTACATCAGATTTTACAAGAGTATTGAATAATTATTACGATTGTACCATTGGTGATCATAAGCAAAAAGAAGCTTATGTACTTTATGAAATTATAGATAATGCTATTGTATTGGTTAAACATAAAATTCGTAGTTTTGATATGATTAAAAAGAGCTTATGTCTTAACTTAGATATACAATCACTATCTAAAGTCTTTGGTTATAAATACAAATTAAAACAATGTTTTTTGAACATATTAATAAATGCTATTGATTCAATGGAAGAAAGAGGGGGTACCTTAACAGTAATGGTATATAACAATTCATCAGATACCTATGTGAATGTGGATATAATAGATACTGGTTCAGGTATATCAGAAGAAAATATAGAAAGACTATTTAAAGAAAGATTTACAACTAAGTGTAATGGTACAGGACTTGGTTTGAAGATTGCAAAAAATGTAGTGGAAAACCATGGTGGTAGTCTAAAAATTACGAGTAAGGTAAACCAAGGTACAAAGGTCCATATCTCATTACCTATTTATAATGATTGTGAGTTAGAATAACTAATGGAGAGGATGTGGATATATGAAGGTAGGGCTTATTATTAATCCAATAGCAGGTATGGGAGGCAAAGTTGGTTTAAAGGGAACCGATGGGCCAGAAATTCTACAAAAAGCAAGAGAATTAGGAGCAATTGAAGAGGCACCTTCCAAGGCAAAAACAGCCCTAAAGATATTAATCCCAATAAAAGAAAAAATACAGATGTATACTTATCCTAGTAAGATGGGAGAAGATATAGCAAGAGAGCTTGGATTTGAACCAATTGTAATAGCTAGTCCAAAATCCATTACTTCTCCTATTGATACAGAAGAAGCTGCAAAAGCAATGTTAGACAATGGAATAGACTTGTTAATTTTCGCTGGTGGAGATGGTACAGCTAGAAATATTTATAATATTGTTGGAGACAAGATTCCAGTTATAGGTATTCCTGCTGGAGTAAAAATTCACTCAGGTGTTTATGCAAATCATCCAAGAAATGCAGGGGAATTAGCTTTAAAATATATTCAAAATGGAGATTTAAATACTAAAGAAGCAGAAGTCATGGACATAGATGAAGATGCCTTTAGAGAGGGCATAGTAACTGCCAAATTATATGGATATATGAAAATTCCTTATATTTCAGAATTAGTACAAAGTCAGAAATCCGGTGGAATCGCAAATGAAGAAGAAGTTTTGGAAGGTATAGCTGAAAAAGTAGTAGAAATAATGGAAAAAGAGTCTGATACTTATTTTGTTATAGGATCAGGATCAACTCTAAGACCTATTATGGATGAATTAGGTCTTTCTAACACTCTTTTAGGTATAGATATAGTAAAAGATAAAAAACTTATTGCTTCTGATGTAAACGAAAAACAGATTCTTGAAATTATTAATGGATTTAAAGCTAAGATAATAGTCACCGTCATTGGAGGACAAGGATATATTTTTGGAAGAGGCAATCAACAATTAAGTGGAGAAGTAGTAAAAAGAGTTGGAAAAGAAAATATTATGGTTGTAGCCACAAAGACTAAGTTACAAACATTAGGCGATAACCCATTATTAGCAGATACAGGTGATGAGGAAGTAAATGCTATGCTAGATGGCTATATAAGGGTTATCATAAACTATTCAACAGTAACAGTTCAACCTATAAAAGGACTTTAAAGAGGTAAGAGGTAATATACCTTAATAATAACTGGTTGTTAAATATTTATCATAACTCTTGACAAACATATATGAATAACATATAATAAAAACATAATTTAAATAATAATTAATCTTCAGGGCGAGGTGCAATTCCTCACCGGCGGTAAAGCCCGCGAGCCGAAAGGTTGACTTGGTGTAATTCCAAGGCCGACAGTAAAGTCTGGATGGAAGAAGATAATGATTTAATCGTTATGCCATTTACCCCGAAGAAAACTTCGGGGTTTTGTTGTCCTAACCCAATTTGTTGAGTGGTTTTCCCAACAAATTGCTGGTAGGTCATATGCAACGAACACCAAACCCATGTGAGCGTTAGCAAGCAAATAGATTTGAGTTGTTCGACGCATGTTGTCCTAACCCTGGAGCGACATAAAAATGGAGGGATTCAAATGTTAGCAGTAAAGGATAAAAGAAAAGAAGGTTGGAGCACAAAGGTCATGGCAAAGATATCAGTATTATCTGTAATTTCATTTTTACTGATGTTTTTTGAATTTCCAATAGTGTGGTTAGCACCAGCATTTATGGAATTTGATATTTCCGACTTACCAGCTTTAATTGGAGCATTTGCCATGGGACCTATGGCAGGAGTAATTATAGAATTAATAAAGAATATTTTGAATGTAGTAGTAAAAGGAACAACTACTGCTGTAGTAGGAGAAGTAGCTAATTTTGTAGTAGGCTCAGCATTTGTTTTTACTGCAGGTTTAGTATATCAAAGGAAAAAGTCTTATAAAAATGCTGTAATGGGTCTAATATTAGGAACTATAGCTATGACTGCTGTAATATCATTAGCAAACTATTATGTAATGTTCCCTTTCTATGCAAATCTATTTGGCTTACCAATAGAAGAGCTAATTGGAATGGGCACTGCAATAAATGAAAATATAGTAGATTTGAAAACAATGATGGTATATGCTGTAGTACCCTTCAATTTAGTAAAAGGTACAATTGTATCAGTTTTAGCAATGTTAGTATATAAAAGAGTATCCCCATTACTTCACAAATAAAAAAACTCTTTACAAATATAAAAAGCATCCTAGGATGCTTTTTTATTGTGCAGATTTGAAAAGTGATGTTCTTTCAAGAACTCTTATTATTAAGTGTGCAATAAATCCATCAGCCATGTGGTGCAAAATAGTACCGACTACAGTAATTATGATTAAATTATACACATCGATTCCAATAAAAGGCATAACTACTAATCCTTCTAGTACTCCATGAATGGGGGCTGTTATAGTCACTACTTTTCCAAAAGACATACCTTTTTTTATAAGATATGCTCCTGTTAATCCAACAAAGACATGCATGAATGCTCTTGCCCCGACTAATGGACCAAGGTTTAAGAAAAATCCAAGGGCTGATCCTAATCCTACCATAATGACTGTTTCAGGTCCTAATAACATGGCAATAAACATTGGGACATGTGCTCCTAATGTTGCAGTGAATGGTGGTATTACTACTTTAAAAACCACTATGAAGGGAATAATTATTGCAGATGCCGTAAGTAAAGCTGCGATAGTAATCTTTTTCGCATTCAATTTTATACACCTCTTTTTTGTTTGACTTATTATAACAAATGATTCTTTATATGTCAAAAACTTATAGGTCTAAGACACTTTGTAAAGCTTTTCATTAATAAAATGATTTTGCAATAATTCATTATTTTTTATAAATATTGGCTAAATCATTAGCTTTTATTGGTAAATCTGGAGAAAACATAGGAATAGGCAAAAATTTAAACCTACTTAATCTATGCATTCTATCAATTTTTTCTTTGGTGGTTTGGTCTTCAATGATTCCTTCACGAATATATTTGTTTAAAACTTCATAAGAAAAACCAAAATTGTCTTCATCAGTTTTTCCTGTTAGTCCATCACTAGGTACTTTTGAAAGGAATTTATCTGGCAATCCAAGGTATACACCTATTTGGATTATTTCATCGGAAGTTAACATACCAAGTGGTGAAATAGCCCCTGCTGTATCACCATAAATTGTTGCATATCCTACCCAGTCCTCAGAGAGATTACTAGTATTTATTACTCTACTGTCATCTATAGATTGAGAAATCGCAAAAAGCAAAGTCATCCTGACTCTAGGCGGTATATTTAAATTTGTCTGATCAGATATCTTTTTTATTAAATTACTATTTATTATGCTTAATTGATTTAATTCATCTTGCATAGAATTGGTAATATCTCTTATATTTATTTCGAAGCTCTTAATATTTAAAAAAGAACAAAGTCCTTTAGCATATGAAATATCACTTTGAATACCGTTTGGCATTAGTATCCCTATTACATTTTCCTTACCTAAAGCTTTCACACATAGAGCTGCTACTACTGAACTATCTTTTCCACCTGAAATTCCAATGATAGCTTTTTTACCGCCTGTAGTTTCAAGACTTTCTTTTGTCCATTTAATTAGTTTTTCAACTAAATTTTCTAATTCTTCCTTTTCCAGTTTCATTTTTATCTCCTTACAATTTATCGTTTTCAAATAAGGTTTGGTAATCATATTCTATCATTATTATTAATAATATCTACATTTTTAATGAAATTTATTTGATACAAGATAATACATTTGTGACAAGTTAATATGAAAATAGGAAAGGTCTCAGATATAGCAAGAATTAGCTCAAGATAATCCTCTAGAATTATTTCAAAAAGTTATAGGACATGAGACTTACCCCATGTCCTGTGTTATACTATCTTTTTCTACGCTTAAAATCTCTTTTAAAAATCAAGTTCTTTAAAATTATAACAAATCCTACTATAAAAGTTCCAACAATTAAAGCAGGCCTTTTTTCTTTGACTACAATTAAATCCATTAAGGACATAACTGTAAAAATAGCACCAATAGATGTTAAAATGGAAGATTCTCTCTTATCAATTATATCGCTTCTAGTGTCATAAATCATTAATAATTGATCAAGATTTCTTTTAAATATATTACTTAGAGCTTCGATTTGGAATGCTGATCTTATATTATCTATAGATTTTTTTGAAGAGGCATAATTCATTTGAACATCCCAAAAATCTATGGTTTTAGAATAATCACTAATTATTACGTTTATATTATCTAAGACAGTGCTTGGACTATAATTATCCAGATTTGATAAGAATAGAATAATTTCTTGATTGGCAATATTAATTGCAGATTCTTCAAACAACAATAATTCTATATAAAACAAGGTAATTGATTCTGTAATAATTCTTTCTGTAGTTGTTCCTTTTAAAAATTCTGATGTTTGTAATACAATATTAGAATACATATATACGCTAGCATAATCATATTGTGCGTAACCGCATTCATCAGATAATAATTTTCTTATTTCTTTATCTACAACTTTTCCTAGCTCTTCACCATTATTATAATAGGTTTCGCAAAATAATAAAGAAGCAAGAAATTCATCTGGAATGCTAGTCCTATCTTTAGGAATTGTTAAAAAACTCTTGGCAGTTCCCATTTTATAAATATTAAAATTATTAGAAAGATATGAATAGAGATTTTCAACACTGCCATCAGAAATTACACTAACTTGATTTCTTACTACAGAATCTAAATATTGTGATATTAGAAGACCGCAAGATAAAGAAACTATATGTAATACTCCCCCATTAGCAATTTTATCAATAGATACTATTAGGCCAACATCAACGGGTTCACATATCTTTTCATTACATTCAACACCATTAAAGGTAATATAATTTTCGCTATAGATTTGTATCTTTATAGATCCTAAATAAATTCGTTCTATTCTATCTTTAAATCCATTGTTGTTTAGATTATTTATAGGTATTCCAGACTCATAGTTAGTTCTATGATTTAGAGAATCCAATATTCTATTGATCAAAAAATTGTCTTCTGAACAATTAGATTTTAACAAAGCAATATCTTTATATTTAATAGGAATACTGATAAAACAATCAGATATAAAATCCCATTCATAGTTCTTTTCCGACAGAACTATTTTAGTATCTTCCCCTAATACTAAATTTTTAGATTTAGCATTATTATTAACATATAGTAAGTAATAATTATCACCGTTGACTTCTTTGTATTTTATTTCCGTATAGTATAGCACATTAATATGACGTTGATATAATAGCAGTTCTTCATAATTGATGTTTAACAAATTTGCAGTAGTTTCACTATTTAAGGATTGAATAAAAAAAGGATTATATTCATTGACTACTTGGATATTGTTTAAAGTAATAGATTGACCCTTAATTTCTTTTCCGAAAATCTTCTTTGTGTCTAAATTAATAGGCACAGCCAATTTTATAAAACTTAAATTTACATCGCTGGAATCCTGTTGAGATAAATATCTAACAAATAAACATTGGGAATTTTTCTCAAGAATTTCAAAATCCAATTCTTTATATAATGTCAATGAGTCAGCATTTGAAACATCAGAGAAAATATTATATTGAGGATATGTATCTTGTATCTTTTTCACAAGTAAAGTTGCAATACCTCTTCTTCTATAATCCTCCTTGACCCCTATAGCTAGTAAATATAGATATTCTTTACTATCTCCAATATACTTTTTATATATAGAGCTCCATTCATTACTTAACTTTTCATCAATTATTCTATTGTCATTACTACGGAAGATATGATTATATTCATCGGGATAGCAATTTAGTAAATGATTATAATTAAATGCTAAAACAAATGCAATATATTCACCATTATCTTCTACTCCATAAGCAATTCCATGATTTATGCAAATTTTAATACTTTTCTCAAATATATCTTCCAGTTTTGTTTTTCTAGTATTTCTGTCTGAAGATAATTCAAGATAGAAAACATCATCAATAAAATTTTCGCTGGCTAAATCTGCAATACTTAAAATATCTTGTTTTGTAATTTTTTTTATTTGCAATGTTATATACCTCAATATAATATTTTTGTGAATATTTTGTATTAAAAATTTGTCCGTATTTTGTAAGGTTTAAAGTTGAATCTACCTTGAATTTATTATATTTATCTTTCTGTAAAAAATCAAGTAAATTAATATTGATATTATCAGCTCTTATTTTTGAAAAAAATCCACATATTTTATTAAATTTATTAAGATTGTATCTAAAGTTTAATATGATATAATTAAATATTAGTTAAAATTAAAGGGTGAATACTTTGAAAATAGTATTAAATAGTTTAGACGAAGCAAAGAAATTTGGAATAAAACTTGGGGAAAATCTAATAGTAGGGGATATACTATGTCTAAATGGAAATCTAGGGGCTGGGAAGACTACATTAACCAAGTTTATTGGATTAGGTTTAGGAGTAGAAGAGTATATTACTAGCCCTACATTTGCACTTATCAATCAATACAAGGGCAAAATTCCTGTATATCATTTTGATGTATATAGATTGGAAAATGTTGATGAACTATTTGATTTAGGCTTTGATGAATATTTTTACGGCAGTGGTGTCTGTATAATTGAATGGGCTGATAGAATAGACAAAATGATTCCTAAAGAAAGAATAGTAATTGATATAGAAAATGGTAATAATCCTAATGAGAGAATTTTATTATTATCAGGAGATGAGAAACGACTTGAAGAATTAATGAAGGGGATGGATTTAGATTGAAGGTATTAGGCATAGATACATCTACTCTTATGAGTACATGTGCAGTTTTAGATGGAGATAGATTAATTGGCGAATACTCTTTAAGTCAAGATATGAGTCACTCAGAAAAATTAGTACCTATGGTTAAGGAAGTCTTAGATAGTTTAAAGCTTACTATAAATGATATTGATTTATTTTCTGTAGCCAAAGGTCCTGGTTCTTTTACAGGCTTACGAATTGGAATAGCAACTATGAAGGCATTTGCACACCTTACTGACAAGCCTATTATTGGAGTATCAACTTTAGAAGCATTAGCATACAATTTGCCATATAATGAGATAGTCGTACCAATGATAGATGCAAGACGTGAGAGGGTATATACTGCTATTTTTAAATGGGAAGGTAAAAGTCTTGAAACTATTATGGAACCTTGTGTTTTAGAGGTTGATAAATTATTAGATAGATTAAATAGCAATCACGAAAAGATAGTTGTTAATGGTGATGGTAGTGTAGTATTTAAAGAACGCATTAAGGATAGATTAAAAGATAAGGTGCAATTTTCTACCATAGGACAAAATATGAGTAGGGCTTCTAGCATATGTGAATTAGCATTATTAAAATATGAAAGAGGCCAAGTTGATGATTTTTATACATTAGCACCAGATTATTTATTAGAAACTCAGGCTCAAAGGGAATTAAGAGAAAGAGGTAAATAATTTATGAATGTAGTTTTACGGGAAATGGAAGTAAAAGATTTAGATGAGATAATGGACATAGAACATGAAGCATTTACTACGCCATGGTCAAAAAATTCCTTTGAAAAGGAAATAAGAGACAATCTATTAGCTAAATATATAGTTGCAGAAGTAGAAGGCAAAGTAGTAGCTTATGCTGGAATATGGCTTATTATTGATGAAGGACATATAACGAATATTGCAGTGAAGAAAGAATACCAAGGACAAGGTATTAGCAAGTATTTATTGATGGGACTAATTGACTACTGTAAAAAACGTAGTATTATAAATATGACATTAGAAGTGAGAAAGTCAAATACCATAGCTCATAATTTATATAAGAAATATGGATTTTTAGATTGTGGAATAAGACCAAATTATTATGCAGATGATCATGAGGATGCAATTATAATGTGGAAAACAATTAATGATTAGAGGTGTAGGGATGTTAACATTAGCAATAGAGACGTCTTGCGATGAAACTTCTTGTGCAGTTATTAAAGATGGCAGACAAGTATTATCTAATATAATATCGTCTCAAATTGATATTCATAAAAGATTTGGAGGGGTTGTTCCAGAAATAGCCTCTAGAAAGCACATAGAAAGTATAAACAATATCCTTCAGGAAGCTCTTGACACAGCAGAAGTTGGTTTTAAGGATATAGATTTAATTGCTGTTACCAGGGGCCCAGGATTAATAGGTGCACTATTAGTTGGATTATCAACAGCCAAGGCTTTAGCATATGGGTTAAATATACCAATTGTTGGAGTAAACCATATAGAGGGACATGTTTGTGCAAATTTTATTGACCATAAAGATTTAGAACCGCCATTTACTTGTCTGATAGTATCAGGTGGACATACTTATCTTGTCCAAGCAAATGGATATACAGATTATGAATTAATAGGTAGAACAAGGGATGATGCAGCTGGAGAAGCATTTGATAAAGTGGCTAGATCCATTGGCCTTCCATATCCAGGAGGACCTCATATTGATAGGTTGGCAAAAATAGGAAATATGGAATCAGTAGCTTTTCCAAGAGTAATTATAGATGAGCATACTTATGATTTTAGCTTTAGTGGACTAAAGACAGCAGTCCTAAACCATTTAAATCAAATGAAACAAAAAAATGAAGAAATAATCGTAGAGGATATAGCTGCAAGTTTTCAAGCTGCAGTATTAGATGTCCTTGTGGATAAGTCCTTTAGACTTGCAAAGGAAAGAAAATCAGATAAATTAGTAGTAGCAGGCGGTGTAGCTGCTAATGAAGGCTTAAGAACAATGATGATGGAAAGAGGAAAAAAGGAAGGAATAAAAGTATATTATCCTTCTAAAATTCTATGTACTGACAATGCGGCAATGATTGGAGCTGCTGGTTATTTCAATTATATAAATGGGAATGTTTCAGACCTTGGAATGAAGGTAATGCCAAATCTAGACATAAAATGATAATTAGCAACAAAACTTTCACATATTATCCACAATTGTACAATGTTGCATTATAAAAACTTGTGGATAATGTGGGAAAGGTTAGGAAAAAAATAATGGACAAGCATATAACATGGGGATAAACCTGTGGATAATGTGTATAACTTCTTAATTACCTGTGGATTTTTATTCAGTAAGTTTAATCCATTTATCATATAATTCATTTAAATTGTCATTAAGTTCTTCTCTTTTTTTTGAAAAAGCCAAAATTTCTTCATGATTTTCATATATTTCTGGATTACATAGAGTATTATCGATATTTTCAATTTCCTTTTCTAATGCATTTATTTCAGCTTCAATTTTCTTGATTACTGCTCTTTTATTTCTCTCAATTTGTAATAATTCTTTTTCTTTTTTCTTTTCAACTTTCAATTGAGTTTTAGTTTTTCCATTTTCCTCATCATCTTCATATAATACTTCATTCTTTTTCTCTAAATAATACTCGTAATTACCAAGATATTCTTTTATGCCTTCACTAGTTAATTCTATAATTTTAGTAGCTACTTTATTAAGGAAATATCTATCATGGGATATGACAAAGACAGTTCCTTCATAGTCATTTAAAGCTTCCTCTAACACTTCTTTAGAATCAATATCTAGATGATTTGTAGGCTCATCCATTAGTAAAAAATTCGCTTTTGATAGCATCAGTTTTAAAAGGGATAACCTGCCTTTTTCTCCACCACTTAAGTCCTCAATTTCTTTAAATATATCGTCTCCTACAAACAAAAATTGACTTAGGATTGTTCTTATATCATAATGAGTTAGACTAGGATTGTCATCCCAAATTTCATCTATAACATTTTTTTCAAGATTTAGCTTGTCCATTTCCTGATCAAAATAACCTGGTAATACATTATGACCTAGTTTAATAAATCCTTGGTCTTTTTCTAACTGTCCTAATATAATCTTAAATAAAGTAGTTTTTCCAATACCATTTGGACCAATTAAGCCTACACGCTCGCCTTTATATATATTAAAGGAAATATCTTCTAGTATATTAAAATCACTAAAAGATTTACTGATGTTTTCAACCATTAGTACATCATTTCCAGATTGTATATTTAATTCAAATTTGAATTTTGTTTTCTTGTTTTCAATTTGTTTATCTAGTAGCTTCATCTTATCAAGAAGTTTTTGTCTACTTTGAGCTTGTTTGATATATCTTGATCCACCATAATTCATAAATCTAGTAATTATTTCTTCTTGCCTACTAATTTCCTTTTGTTGGTCTTCATATTGTTTCTTAAATAGATCAAGATCTTTTTTTCTTTGAACCATAAATCTTGAATAATTTGAATTGTAAATAGACAATTTCTTATTCTCTAAATAAAAAATTCGATTTGCTATATTATCTAAAAAATATCTGTCATGAGATATAACAAGGGCAGAGCCTTTATAATCTTTTAGAAATTTTTCTAGCCAAGAAATTGCTTCTATATCCAGATGGTTAGTTGGCTCATCTAGTAGTAGAAGTTTTGGTTTATTAAGCAAAAGTTTAGCTAGATATAATCTAGATTTTTGACCACCACTGAGGATGTTTACACTTTTATCAAAGTCTTCATCATCAAAACCTAGTCCTTTTAATACGCCTTTTATTTCTGATTTATATCCAAATCCATTTTGCTCTATAAATTCTTCGGAAATCTTCCCATACTCATCCATTAATTTTCTAAGTTTATCAGAATCCCCATCTGCACTTAATAATGAAATTTCATTTTCCATTTCTCGGATATCTTTTTCCATTTGAATAAGATAATTAAATTCATATAGACATTCATCGAAGAGGGATTTCTCACTATCAATCTTAACATGTTGTTTTAAATACCCTATTATAACATCTTTTTGTATATATATTTCTCCTGAATCCTTGTCTGTTTCTCCAGCTAATATATTAAAAAGGGTGGTCTTACCTGTTCCATTAAGACCAATGACACCAATTATATCCCCATACTCCACATTAAAACTTAAAGAGTCTAATATAGTATCTACTATATATGATTTTGTTATATTATTACATGAAAGGATTGGCATATATCTTCCTCCTATCTGATATTCTTATTCAATTGTATCAAAAAAAACACTCCATTAATAGTATGGAGTTTTATGATTTGAAATCTTCTTCCATAGACATAGAAGAAAGAACTTTGTCTATTAGATCTAATTTACATTTATTATCAGAATAATGTTTGCAGTTAGTACAGTTTTCATATTTATCTTCATAACTGCTAGTAAGCCTTTGTTCGTCATTTGTTATCGACTTGTATTCATCACAATAAAGAGCTATTTTTCTCAATTGTTCTTTGCTTGCCATAATTGCCTCCTTAATTTGTAAATTTACTATAGTAGTTTTTGTATTTTTATTAAAATTATTCGTATTTATTGAATTGACACTATTTTAGCACAATGCTATAATAATAAATATTAAAGAGGTGGTGATAAAGTGGAAAGAGATACACAAGTTTCCATAACCGTCATTAGAAGATTACCAAAATACCATAGATATTTAAGCGAACTAAAAGATAAAGGCATAAATAGGATATCATCTCAAGAGTTAAGTAAATTAACAGGTTTCACTGCGTCTCAAATACGACAGGATTTAAATAATTTTGGTGGCTTCGGACAACAGGGATATGGATATAATGTAGACGATTTATATAAAGAACTTGGAAAGATTTTAGGAGTTGATAGAGATTATACTGCAGTAATTGCTGGTACAGGAAATCTAGGCCATGCAATTGCAAACTATAAAGGTATAAATGAAGGAGGCTTTAAAATCCTTTCATTATTTGACAGAAATCCTAATGTAATAGGGAAAGAAGTTTCCGGCGTTGAAGTTCGTGATATTAATCTTCTAGAAGAGTACATTTCAGAAAATAATATTGATATAGGTATAATTACTGTTCCAAAAGAAGGTGCTCAACCTATAGCAGATAGACTTGTAAAGGCTGGAGTCAGGGGCATATGGAATTTTGCTCCAACAGATTTAATTGTTCCAAAGAATGTCATTGTTGAAAATGTAAGACTTAAGGAAAGTATATTAATATTATCATATTTTTTATCAAATCAAGAAAACAAGAATAATAAATAAGTGTCTTAGGGATTGTATTAGAGAACGCTGGTCGAAAGGCCAGCTTTTTTTAAAGGAGAAAGCTAATGGATTATGATATTATAGAAAAAAATAATAAGATAATTATTAAAAATATATTAGATTTTAACCCTCAACACATATTTGAATGTGGCCAATGTTTTAGGTGGCGTTTAGAAGAAGATGGAAGCTATACTACCATAGCTTATGGGAAGCTATTAAATGTTAAAAAAACAGATAATGATATTATACTTTCAAATACTAATTATGAAGAATTTACTGATATATGGGTAAAATACTTTGATTTAGATAAAGATTATTGGGCTATAAAAAAGGAATTATCCAAGGATCCTATACTTAAAGAAGCCATAAAATTTGGACAAGGAATAAGGATCTTAAATCAAGAACCTTATGAAACATTGATTTCTTTCATAATTTCAGCTAATAATCAAATACCAAGAATAAAAAAAGCTGTGGAAATAATATCAACAGATTTAGGGGAGTATGCAGGAAGTTGGAATGGAAGGGATTATTTTAGCTTTCCAGATCCAATGAAATTAGCTAATTTGGATGCACAATACATTAAGGAAAAGTATAGAGTAGGTTTTAGAGCAGAAAGAATTAAAGAGACAAGTAGAAGAATCTGTCAAGGTGAATTTGATTTAGATTCTATAAATAATCTATCAAGAGAAGAAGGAAAAAACCTTTTAACCACATTACCAGGAGTAGGACCAAAGGTAAGTGATTGCGTATTGTTATTTGCTTTTGATAAAGAAGAAGCATTTCCTGTTGATGTTTGGGTAAAAAGAGTTATGGAGTATTTTTATTTAAAAGAGGATACAAGTCCCAAAGAAATTGGATTATCAGGCGCTAGAGTATTTGGAAAACTAGCAGGCTACGCCCAGCAATATTTGTTCTATTATGCTAGGGAGCTAGGGATTGGGAAATGATAGTGAACAGTGAACAAGGAAGAGTTGTTGACCTAACACAATGAGTGATAACAATTTATGTAGGTCACATGCAACGAATACCAAATTCATGTAAGTGAAATGAACAAATGAATTTGTGTTACTGTGTGCCTATTCTAAGGGATATTCGACGCAGCATTTTGTCTAGAATGAGCTATAGAATTATTCATCTCAGAAACCGAGAGCCTTTATTTTGATCGTTTTTCGGTTTTATGAAATTGAGTCATTGTGAATAATAGCAGATAAATACATATGGAGTAAAGGAGAAAACTATGTTAGGTACAATTGTAAATGTTGTTGCAATCATAATAGGTACATTTTTGGGAATGTTTTTAAAAAAAGGTATAAAAGACAAATATAAGAATACAATAATGGATGGCATAGGCCTATGTGTAGGGATTATAGGTATAAGTGGAGCCATAGAAACTAATAATATTATATTAGTAATTATTTCTATAGTGATAGGTAGTATAATTGGAGAAATAATAGATATTGATTTAAGACTTGATAATTTAGGACATGAAATGGAAGAAAAATTTGGGAAAGGAGATAGTAATTTTTCCAAGGGGTTTGTTACAGCATCATTGATTTACTTAATAGGAGCTATGGCAGTAGTAGGTTCATTAGAGTCTGGTTTAACAGGAAATCATGAAACATTATTTGCCAAGTCAATACTTGACGGAGTTTTATCAGTTATATTAGGGTCTACATTAGGTATAGGAGTTGCTTTTTCAGTAATTCCAGTTATTATTTATCAAGGTGCCATTACTCTTTTAGCAAGTTCAGTAAAAGGATTATTAACGCCAATAGCTGTTACTGAAATGTCTGCAGTAGGTGGTATATTGATTTTAGCAATTGGGATTAATCAATTGGGCATTAAAAAAATCAAAGTAGCCAATATGCTTCCTGCTATTTTTATTCCAGTTATTTACTATGGAATAATTAGTATAATATGAAAAACGAAGAAAATAAAAGGAAAACTAAGATATCTTGAGAAAAGTTAAGCTGTTTTCCAAATTTGGAGTTTTTTAGAGTAATTATGTATTTGAAATGCTTTACTATTTGAAGTAATATAGGAAATATAGGTATTAGCACTCGAACTCAATGAGTGCTAATAACCAGAAGAACAATATTATGAGGAGGTATTTAGATTGAGTTTAAAACCATTAGGAGACAGAGTAGTTATAAAGAAATTGGAAGTAGAAGAAAAAACAAAAAGTGGTATTGTACTTCCAAGTAGTGCAAAAGAGCAACCTTCAATGGCAGAGGTAATAGCTATTGGAGATGAAATTACAAATGATGAGAAGAAGAAAGACCAAATTAAAGTAGGCGATACTATAATTTTTTCAAAATATTCAGGAACGGAAATAACAATAGACGAAGAAGAAGTAACTATATTGAAATTAAGTGATATTTTAGCTGTAGTAAAATAATCAGGTAAGAGGTAAGAGGTAGGGGTGACCTCTGGTCGCCAGTGAAAACTATCATTCTAATTGAGTCATAAGATCCCAAATTAAGACCTTAGAGAATGATCAAATACCTATTCCCTATTCCTTATTAACTGAAATTATAAAGGAGTGTGTGTATTTAATGGCAAAAGAGATAAGATTCGGCGAAGAAGCTCGTCGTTCAATGGAAAAAGGAATTAATATATTAGCAGATACCGTTAAGGTAACATTAGGACCTAAAGGTAGAAATGTTGTTTTAGATAAAAAATATGGTTCACCACTTATAACTAATGACGGTGTAACAATAGCTCGTGAAATTGAGTTAGAGGATAGATATGAAAATATGGGTGCTCAACTTGTAAAAGAAGTAGCAACCAAAACAAATGATGTAGCTGGAGACGGTACTACAACTGCAACACTATTAGCACAAGCAATTATTAGAGAAGGTTTAAAGAATGTAGCAGCTGGCGCAAACCCAATGATACTTCAAAAAGGTATTAGAAAAGCAGTTGAAATAGCAGTTAATGAAATTCAAAAATCATCAGTTAAAGTAGAAACTAAGGAATCTATAGCTCAAGTTGCAGCAATATCCGCATCTGACGAAGAAGTAGGTAAATTAATATCAGATGCTATGGGAAAAGTAGGAAATGATGGTGTTATAACTGTTGAAGAATCAAAAACAATGGGAACAACATTAGATATAGTAGAAGGTATGCAATTTGATAGAGGATATGTTTCACCATATATGGTAACTGATAGTGAAAAAATGGTAGCAGAATATGAAAACCCATATATATTGATTACTGATAAGAAGATTACAAATATCCAAGAGATTCTACCATTATTAGAGCAAGTAGTTCAAATGAGTAAACCACTAGTAATTATAGGTGAAGATATCGAAGGAGAAGCATTGGCTACATTAGTTGTAAATAAATTAAGAGGAACATTTAATTGCCTTGCTGTTAAAGCTCCTGGTTTTGGCGATAGAAGAAAAGAAATGCTTCAAGATATAGCAATATTAACAGGTGGTACAGTTGTATCTGAAGAATTAGGATATGATTTAAAAGAAACTACTGTAGAAATGCTTGGTACAGCTGCAAAGATTAAAGTAGATAAAGAAAATACTGTAATTGTTGATGGTGCAGGTAAGCAAGAAGAGCTTAGCAATAGAGTAAATCAAATAAAATCACAAATTGAAAATACAGAATCTGAATTTGATAAAGAAAAATTACAAGAGAGATTAGCTAAATTATCAGGTGGAGTAGCAGTAATTCAAGTAGGTGCTGCAACTGAAACTGAATTGAAAGAAAGAAAATTAAGAATAGAAGACGCTTTAGCAGCAACTCGTGCAGCTGTTGAAGAAGGAATGATAGCAGGTGGCGGTACTGTATTAGTTGACATTATCCCTGCTGTAGCTAAATTATTAGCAGAAACTACAGGAGATGAAAATACAGGTGTTGGCATTATAGTAAGAGCATTAGAAGAACCAGTTAGACAAATAGCAACTAATGCTGGATTAGAAGGTTCTGTAATAGTAGAAAAAGTAAAAGAACTTGGTGTTGGTGTTGGCTTCGATGCAATGGCAGAAGAATATGTAGAAATGATCAAGAAAGGTATTATCGACCCAACTAAAGTAACTCGTTCAGCTTTACAAAATGCTGCAAGTGTTGCATCAATGGTATTAACAACTGAAGGCGCAGTAGCAGATATTGAAGAAGATGAGCCTATGGCAATGAATCCTGGCATGGGTGGAATGATGTAATAAAGGTTCCAAATGTTAAAAACCTCCGATTAGTTTCGGAGGTTTTTTAATTTCTAACATTTCAACAATTCATTTTTTTTCCATTTGGATGCCTCTCATTCGTTGATATTATTTGATTCTTATGCTAATATTAAAAGTGTTATAAGAAAAATTCATATATTCGTTAATTAATATTCCCATAAGGAATAAGGAGGAAACAAAATGAACTTAAGATGGATAGAAACTTTTGTTACTGTCGCTGAATGCTTAAATTTTACAAAAGCAGCTGATAAATTGTATATGACTCAGTCCTCTATAAGTAAGATAATAAAATCTTTAGAAGATGAGCTAGATACACAGCTCTTTTATCGTAGTCCTCGTATTGAACTAACAGATGTTGGTGAAGCAATTTATAAACAATGTATTCAAATTATTGATCTAACTAATAATATTTCATTAGAAGTTGAAAATTTCTATGGATTGAATAAAGGTGAAATTAATATTGGAATTCCTCCTTTAACTGGTTCTTATTTTTTTCCTAAAATAATTGGAGAATTTAATTCAAAATATCCTAATGTGGAATTAAAGCTATTTGAAGGTGGTTCAAGGCAAATAGAAAGCAAACTAGAAGATGGGTCACTTGATATTGGCGTCATGATGACTAGTCTTGCCAAAGACAGTATATTTGAATCTTTTAAGTTTGTAAAAAGTCCTCTTCTAGTAGTGGTAAATAAAGAAAATGATTTATCAAAAAAAGACTTTATAAAATTTGAAGAATTAAAAAATAAAAAATTAATACTATTTCAAGAAGATTTTAAGCTTAATGATAATATTATCGAAAGGTGTTTACTAAGCAGTTTTGAACCAAGTATTATTTGTAAAAGTTCTCAGAAAGAATTCATTGCAGAAATGGTAGCAACTGATGTATGTGTTGGATTCCTACCTGAAGTGACTTGTATGGAATTAAATAGAAATGATTTATCTTATATCCCACTTGAAGAACCAACTATTTATTTAAATCTTTCTATTTCGTGGAAGAAGGACAGGTATTTGTCCTATGCTAGTAGAGAGTGGATCAAATTTGTAGCTGAAAATTTTGATATAAAGATTAAGAATCATTAGAATTATTAGAATCATTTAATTCAAAGTTTTGCGTCTTTTTTCATATTGACTTTAATATATATTTCTGATAAATTAATAAGAAAAATAGTGTAGCAAAAAGTAACAAAAATTGATAATTTGTAATTTTTTGCAATTGAATAAATATTTAGTTACATCATATTTCATATGATGTAAGTTTTTTTATCATTTTAGGGAAACTAAAATAGCAGAAGTTTGGATTAATATTAAAGAG
>JAQVYQ010000065.1 GCA_028708575.1 Tissierellia bacterium | reverse complement strand
AATACATGAGGAGTGAGAATAATGAAGTTAAAAAGAATAAAATCAATTATATTAGTGGTATTAGCTTTAAGTATAGTTTTTAGTTTGGCTGCTTGTACAAATGAGCCTAATAGCAAAACAGCAGAAGATTCACCATCTAATTCAGGGAATCCAAAGGAAACAGAAAAAACAGATTATCCTACAAAACCAATTACCATGATAATACCTTATGGAGCTGGGGGTACTACTGATTTAACTGGTAGGCAATTAGCAATCCAAATGGAAAAACACTTAGAAGAATCAATAACAGTAATAAATCAAGGTGGTGCTTCAGGTTCAGTTGGAGCAAAGACAGTTTTAGATGCAAAATCAGATGGTTATACAATCCTATTTACTGCTGAATCATTAGGAACCCAAAGAGTAATGGGATTGTCAGAAATGAGTTATGATGACTTTGCCCCTATACTTGTCACCGTTAATGACCCTAAAGTAATTGTTGTAAACAAAGATTCAAAATATAATAAACTTGAAGATTTAGTTGAAGAAATAATGGCTCAACCTGGTAAAGTAAAAATGTCGTATACTGGTCCTGGCGGTTCAGGGCATGTTCAAAGTTTAATCTACGAAAAATATGGATGGGATTTAGCTTTAACAGCATATTCAAGTGGTAGTGATTGCATAGTAGCAGTATTAGGCGACCAAGTTGACTTTACAAACTCTAATTTTTCTACTGTTAGGGCATACTTAGATAGTGGTGATTTAAAACTATTAGGACTTGCAGCAACAGAAAGATTAGAGAAATATCCTGATGTTCCAACATTACCTGAGATAATGCCAAATTCAGAAGAATATTTTGAAATTCCATTTACACCTTTATCATTAATGGTGTCTAAAGATGTTCCAGACCAAGTTCAAGAAGTATTAAGAGAAGCTTCAAATAAAGCAGTTCAAGAAGAAGAGTGGGAAAACTACGTAGAAAATAACAGCTTAGATAAACTATATGAAAAGTATCCTGATTTAGAGTCAACAGGAGAATTCTATAGTGAATGGGAGTCTGTAGTTAGCTGGTTACTTTATGATGCAGGAGCAGCTAAATATAGTCCTGAAGAATTTGGAATTGAAAAACCTCAATAAGATTTATAGAAATCAGAAAGGCGGTATCTAATGGGAAATAATGAAAAAAGACAATATTTGTCCAATAGCAAGGTTAAAGAATCTTTGCTTTTTATAACAATAGCTATAGTTATTTTACTTTATTCATTAATAAACCATTATACTACTAAGGATTTGCAATGGGGTCTTTCCCCATATCTTTTTCCTCTTTTAGTATCTGTTTTTATGATTTCAATTTCAATTTCTCTTTTTGTAGAAGGTATAAAAGATGAAAAGTTAAGAAAGAAAGAAGAAATAAATAAGGTTGAAAAAAAGGAGAAGGTTTACTGGAAAGAAGTTATATTTGTAATTTTTATATCTCTTGTTTATTATTTAGCAATGGATATAATAGGCTTTATTTTTTCAACAACTTTATTCTTAGTTATATTGTTTGTGTTTCTAGGAGAAAGGCGTAAATGGATTTTAGTCTTAATTTCGCTTAGTACAACAGCAATTATATATTTTATATTTAGTGTATTATTACATGTGATGTTACCATAAGGAGGAGAAAAAGTGGAATCAATAATAGATGTTTTTTCCTACTTTATAGATATTAGATTTCAATTTTTTGTATTAATAGGTGCAACTGCAGGTTTATTCGTTGGTGCTATTCCTGGCTTATCAGTAACAATGGCTACTGCCCTATTAGTATCAATTACATATTCATGGAATGCATTAGATGCAATGGCTACTATTATGGGTGTATTTGTAGTAGGTGTATTTTCGGGAGCAATTTCAGCTATTTTAATAAATATTCCCGGTGCGCCTTCATCTGTAGTCACTACTTTAGATGGATATCCTTTAGCTAAAAAAGGAAGATCCTACGAGGCACTGAAATATGCAACGGTATATTCTTTTATAGGTACAACATTTGGAATACTTGTATTGTGGGTTATAGCAAAGCCTATATCAAATGTAGCATTAAAATTTACACCTATGGATTCTTTTCTAATTTGCTTATTTGGACTTGCCACAGTTGGAACATTAACTTCAAAAAGCTTTTCAAAAGGTTTAATGAGTGCAATGATAGGATTAATTCTTAGTATGATAGGAATTGATTCAGTTATGGGTACTCCACGCTTAACCTTTGGGATACAAGATTTACAAGCTGGAATAGGTACAGTACCAGCATTAGTTGGATTATTTGGTTTTGCAGAAGTTTTAACTGTAATCTCTGAAGGTAATTTAACAGCTCAAGTAGCTAAAGTCGAAAAAAATCTTATAAATACAAGAAATATGTTAAAGTACTTTCCTCAATCCATCTACTATGCTGCAATAGGTACATTCGTTGGTGCATTACCTGGTGCTGGTGGTCCTGTTGCCGCGTTTTTAGCCTATGGGCAAGCAACAAAGATTACCAAAAATCCAACAGCTCCATTTGGCGAAGGGGCAGTAGAGGGAATTGTAGCAAGTGAAACTGCCAATAATGCTTGTATAGGTGGGGCTTTAATCCCTATGTTAACATTAGCAATACCAGGAGATGCTGTTACAGCAATTATACTTTCAGTATTTTATGTTCATGGTCTTCAACCAGGACCAATGTTTATACAAACTAATCCAGAAATGTTTCACGTAATTTTAGCTGGTGGG
This sequence comes from Tissierellia bacterium, assembly GCA_028708575.1. Classification (GTDB taxonomy): domain Bacteria; phylum Bacillota; class Clostridia; order Tissierellales; family Tissierellaceae; genus UBA3583. The sequence goes on along the minus strand of JAQVYQ010000065.1, from coordinate 6,909 downwards.
CTTATAGGAGCTATTTGGGTATTAATACTTGGTTTAGGATTAGGTCCTAAGATTAGTAAGATTATCAATGTTCCAAAGAGACTTCTTTTGCCAGTGGTTACAGTATTGTGTGTAATAGGTTCTTTTTCAGGTAATAATAGAATGTTTGATGTTGGTCTAATGTTTGCATTTGGTATACTAGGATTCTTTATGCGTAGACTAGAGTACCCTGTAGCACCATTGACCTTAGCTTTAGTACTAGGTGGGACTATGGATGCAAATTTTCGCCGTGCAATATCATTAGCTTCATCGGAAAGCAATAAGCTACTTGCACTATTTGGAAGACCCATTACCATTGTGCTTTTAGTACTTACAATATTTGTACTTGTATCAAATTTACCTTTTTTAAGAAATAAGGAAAAGAAAGTTTTTGATTAAAGGAGAGTTTTTATTATGATGGGAAATACTTTTGGTAGGTTGTTTAGAGTAACAACTTGCGGTGAGTCATATTCAGGAGGATTTAGAAAAAACTTAGATATTCCTAAAGAGCTTTATGGTGGTCTATTAACTATTGTAGACGGAGTACCAGCAGGCATAAAAATAAGAGCTGAAGACATACAAGCAGAATTGGATAAGAGAAAGCCAGGCCAAAGTCCATTGGATTCACCAAGATTAGAAAAAGATAAGGCATATATATTTTCAGGTGTTATGGAAAATGATTTAACAACTGGAGCTCCTCTTGGCATAGTAATACCAAATAATGATATTGAAGATACTCATATAGAACAGTATAGACAATATAAAGACTTGATTAGACCAGGTCATGCTGAATATACATTTTATAAAAAATATGGCCAGTATTCTGATTGGGTTGGAGCTGGTAGGGCTTCTGGAAGGGAAACAGTAAGTAGAGTAGCTGGAGGAGCTGTAGCGAAGATTATCCTTGATAAAATGGGTATTGATGTTATAGGTTTTATAACAGAATCACATGGAATTAAAGCAAAGCCTATTTCCTACCATATGGCAAAAGAGAATTATAGGAAAAATGAATTAAATTGTCCGGATTTAGAAATGGCACCTAGAATGATTGAAGACATACTAGAAGTTAGGGCTAATGGAGAAACATGTGGAGGAGTAGTTGAAGTAATAGCTAAGGGAGTTCCAGCTGGATTAGGTGAGCCAGTATTTGATAAATTAGAAGCTACAATAGCCCATGCACTAATGTCAATTGGTGCAATTAAAGGAATCGAATTTGGTTCTGGATTTGAACTTGCAAATATGCTAGGTTCAGAATCAAATGATCCAGCATATTTAGATGAAGAGTCAGGTAGAGTAAGATTTAAAACAAATCATGCAGGCGGTTTTTTAGGTGGTATATCAAATGGTGAAGAAATAAGAGTCAGACTTGCGGTCAAACCTACACCAACTATATCTGTAGCACAGGATTCTGTAAATGTAGATACATTAAAGGAAGAAGCCTTAAGTCCAATAACTAGAAGAGATGCAACCATACTGCCCAGAATTTATCCAGTATGTGAAGCAATGATTAGAATTGCGATTTTAGATGCAATACTTATGGCTAAGGGCTATAGGGCTATAATTGATATTGATGAAAAGTGGGATAATATTTAGTTTCAAAAATAAAAAACTAGTGGATTTAATTAAATCCACTAGTTTATATTTAACTCAATAATTCTTCTCAAAGTATTCTCGAAACTCTCATTAGCTTGGGGGTTTCTCTTTTTAAATTTGCTGTAAATTCTTTGTTCACGTCTAAGTTTACTATTTATATGTCTTCTATTCAACATACCATCAATGTTTTCATTATCAATAACAAAACCATTTTGATTTACACAGATTGCTCCTTTAGATAAACACATTGCAGCAAGTCCATGATCCTGTGAAATTATTATATCCCCTATACTAATTCTATTGACAATATAATAATCAGCACTATCACTGGATATATCTACAGTTACAATTTCTGCATAATCATCTTCTATGTGAACAGCGTAGTTTTTAACCACAATAATATTTATATCATAGTCCCTAGCAACTTTAATAGCTAAATCTACAACAGGACAACCATCTGCATCTACAAATATTTCCATATTACACCTCGAGCATATTTAAGCAAATCCAATACCAATGCCTTCATCTGTATAATAGAGTGATTTATTGAACAAAGGCTCATTAACCGTCATCTGTCTAGATCCAATTTTAACAGTTGTACCTGGGTATATAGTGTCTCTACTTATTATTCGACCATACCCTTTTGCTCTAATTATTTCGCTTATTTCAGCTAGTTCCTTTTTCCCGCTTGTTATAGTATTAGAAATTTTATTATAAGAAAAAGTAGCATCACGAAGCATTTCCTTTTTTTCTAGTGTCAAGCGATCTGCTGCTTCATACTGCTGCAATAGATAAATTAAAGATTTTAAGCTTTCAAACTTTTTTTCCAACTCTGGAAGTTCTTTTAATAGCATATGCTGTCTATCAATAGTTTCAGGGTCTGTTCCAATTTCCATAAATGTCTGTACTCCGGCAGTAGAACCAATAGTACGAGATTCAATATTTCCACCTGCTACATAATTTCCACCTACAATTTTAGAAATTGCACCAATTGTTTGGATATTGTTTCCACATTTTATTCTGCTATTCATAATATAGGTGGCTTTTATATCACCTTTTACAAAGGCATTACAATTTTCTATAAAGTTACTAGTTAAATCTCCGTTACAGGCTATTTTACTTGTAATTGCCCCTCTTCGTAGAACTACATTTCCACCAGCTTTTAAATCTACGGAGCAAACACTTTCTTTTACTTCAATATTTCCACCAGCTTCAACACTAAAACCTGGAAGGATAGTTCCATTAACTATAACATTTCCAATAACTCTAATGTTTCCAGTGGAATTATCAACATTTTGAGAGATATAAAAAGTTTCATTTACATCAATTTTTCCTTTACTAAAATCAACTTGTCCATCAGTAGTTGCACGGATAGCTGTTTTATCTTCATTATATGATGTATTTTTGCCTAATAATGAAGGAACTGCCTTCCCAGGGGCAAAAGAAATTACTTGACCAGTAACAGTCATACCGTCTTTCCCTTCTACTGGATGAGTTATTTCACATAAAATTTGTCCTTTACTAACACTTTCTACTGTTTCTAGATTTTGAAAGTCTACTGATCCGTCTTTTTTTGTTTTAGGCTTAAAATCCTTGCTAGTATTAAACAAAAGTTTAAAGGTTCCGTCTTTACCATTTATTGAACTAATTCCTTGGGCAATTATTATATACTTTCTATATTGAGGAGTTTTACTAATGATATGGATTAATTTATCATTTATACCGTAATTTACATTAGCATTATCTAAGGCAGATTTAATGCTTTGATAATCAGCTTCTAAACCACCATACTTTGGAGCTTCTATGTATATACTTGCTTCTAATTTATTGCTAGATATACTCACATTAATTACAGCATCTACCGGGTTTTCTGTTTGTTCCTTATTTTGATTTATATTATTAATATTATCCATTCTTTATCCCCCTAAAGTTCAAAGTGAAATGAAGTTCAATTAAATTCTATTAAATATACACGTTTTTAATATTGTTATAATATTGTTATAATATTCTATATATTCTATTATAGTATAAATAAGTTTATAAGTACAGTGGGAAATAGGTTAGTGAATTGGATTTGGCGTTTTTGTGACACTAAAATATATAAAAAATATGCCTTTATGGTGGGAAATAAAGGGGATTTTTAAATTTAAAATAATTTTTAATATTTTACTTGACATAAACATATTCTAGTTGTAGAATAATTAAAAGCTTCGATTGGGAAGAGTAAATTTATTTAGGTCGAAAGAGAGAGAAGTTCACCGGCTGAAAGACTTCTTAGATACGATGAGTTGAAAACCACCCATGAGCTCAATCCTGAAATCAGTAGGGATTTGCGTAGGGCATACGTTAATGCTATTTATTTATATTTAGGTGGAAACGAGACTATACATTCGTCCTTTATTGGGTGAGTGTTTTTTTATACTAATTTTTAGAGAAAGAGGGATAAAGATGGGGGATATTACTGTTGTGAAATTTGGTGGAAGTTCTCTTGCAGATAGCAATCAATTTAAAAAGGTAAAAGAAATAGTAACCAGTGATAATAGGAGAAAGTTTGTAGTTCCTTCTGCTCCAGGTAAAAGATATAAAGGAGACCACAAGGTAACGGATCTTTTATATATGTGCTATCAACTAGCATCCCATGGGCTTAATTTTGATGAAGTGTTTAATTTAATTAAAGATAGATATACTGAAATTAGTAAGGAATTGGATCTAGATGTGGATATTGAAGGGTTTCTAAAAGAAATTAGATACAATATAAGTAATGGAGCATCCAGAGATTATACTGCAAGTAGAGGAGAATATCTAAATGGAATACTTCTTGCAAATTATTTAGGATTTGAATTCATTGATCCAAAAGATTTAATACTATTTGATGAGGATGGTAACTTCAATGCAAGCAATACAGAATCAAATGTAAGTGAAAAGCTTGAGAATATATCCAATGGAGTAGTACCAGGTTTTTATGGAGCAAATGGAAATGGAGAAATAATTACATTTTCAAGAGGTGGTTCAGATATTACTGGTTCAGTTATTGCCAATGGAGTAAGAGCTGATCTTTATGAAAACTGGACTGATGTATCAGGTTTTTTAGTAGCAGATCCTAATATTGTAGTAGATGCAGAGCCTATGGATATTGTTACATACAGGGAATTAAGAGAATTGTCTTATATGGGTGCTCCTGTACTTCATGAGGAAGCAATTTTCCCAGTTAAAAAACATGGTATTCCAATAAATATTAGGAATACAAATGAACCTTTAGATAAAGGTACCATGATAGTTGATGATGAGTCCCCTGTAAAATCTAAAGGAATAACTGGTATATCTGGTAAAAAGGACTTTGTTGTTATCTCAGTTGAAAAAACCATGATGACATTAGAAAAAGACTTTTTCAGAAAACTTATTTCAGTATTTGAAACTAACGATATATTCATTGAACATATGCCTTCTAGTATAGATTCAATATCAATCGTCGTTCAAGCATCACAAGTAAGCCATAAATTAAAAAAGATAATAGAAGAAATCCGCATATTCTGCAATCCTGACAACATAGTAACTTATCCAGATATGGCTTTAATTGCTGTAGTGGGAAGAGGAATGATTAGGACAAAAGGAATCTCAGCAAAGATATTTTCAGCTTTAGAAAAGTCTAGTATAAATACAAGAATGATAGTTCAAGGCTCCAGTGAGCTGAACATAATCATAGGAGTAGAAAACAAAGACTTTGATAAAGCCATAGCATCTATTTATAAGGCATTCTATTAGAACTAAGAGTTAAGAGGTAAGAACTAAGAGCTAAGAGCTAAGAACTAAGAACTAAGAACTAAGAGTTAAGAATTATAAAGATAGACCCAAGCACCTATTACCTATTACTTATAAATATTACTTAAATAAAACAGGGAGGAATTATATTATGAAAAAATTAAATTTAGCAGTTGTTGGAGCAACAGGTTTAGTAGGTAGTACAATATTAAAAATTTTAGCAGAAAGAGATTTTCCAATAGAAAATCTTTACCTTTTATCTTCAAAAAAATCAGCAGGTAGTAAAGTAGAATTTAAAGGAGTAGAGTATGAGGTTGAAGAATTAACTGAGAACTCATTTGATAAAGATATAGATATAGCCTTATTTGCAGCAGGAGGAGCAGTAAGTGAAAAGTTCGGTCCTATTGCAGTAGAAAAGGGAGTACAAGTAGTAGACAACAGTAGTGTATTTAGAATGAATGATCAAGTACCTTTGGTAGTTCCAGAAATAAATCCAGAGGATATAGAGTGGAGTAAAGGACTTGTTTCAAATCCAAACTGTTCCACAATTCAATCAGTTATTCCATTAAAACCATTACATGATAAATTCAAAATAAAAAGAGTTATCTACTCCACATACCAATCAGTATCAGGCTCAGGCTTAGGTGGACTTAGAGATTTGGAAGAAGGTTTAGTAGAATTCTATCCATACCAAATCGCATATAATGCTATTCCTCATATAGACAGCTTCTTAGAAAATGGATATACAAAAGAAGAAATTAAGATGATAGATGAAACAAAGAAAATTCTTCATGATGACAATATAAAAGTAACAGCAACTACAGTTAGAGTTCCAGTTAAATATGCACATAGTGTATCAATTAATATTGAATTTGAGAAGGAATTTGAATTAGAAGAGGTATACAAAGCTCTTGAAGAATTCCCAGGAATCGTAGTTGAAGATGATGGCAAAAACAATGTATATCCAATGCCATTAAATGCAGAAGGAAAAGATGAAGTTTTCGTTGGCAGAATTAGAAGAGACTTTAGTATAGAAAATGGAATTAATATTTGGTCTGTATCTGACAATATAAGAAAAGGGGCTGCTACTAATGCAGTTCAAATAGCAGAACTAGTGGCGAAGAAGCTTAAATAAAAGTTGCTATTCATAGTTTCATAATTGTATAAAGCCGAAAAATGATTAAAATACACGCTCACTGTTTCGGGGATGAATAATTCTATAGCTCATTCCAGACAAAAATCCTACAACTTTCAATGTATTTGGGGTCGAGCTTTTGGGTGTGAAAGCTGCTTAACGGATTTTTATCCTCCATTCGCTAAAAATTATAGTCACCCCTGCAAATGTTCGCTTAGTATTTTAATCATTTTTCTTTACATGCTGCTATTAACTGTGAATAGTAACAAATATAAGGAGGCTCATATGATAAACATAGGTCTATTAGGTCTTGGAACAGTAGGAACAGGTGTAGTAGAAATACTAAATACCAGAAAAGATGGATTTCAAAAAATTACTGGACAAGAAATTAATATAAAAAAAGT
>JAQVYQ010000064.1:6364-9972 GCA_028708575.1 Tissierellia bacterium | reverse complement strand
AAAATACAAGGTCTATAGACCTTGTATCTCAACTATTCTAATTCTACTGCTCCTGTGTTTAAAGCATAATATCTTCCACCTAATTTCATTAATTCATCATGGTCGCCACGTTCTATAATCTCACCTTGTTCTAATACCATAATGGCATTAGAATCTCTTACTGTTGACAATCTATGAGCGATTACAAAAGTAGTTCTTCCTTCCATTAGCTTATCCATGCCTTCTGATATAAGCTTCTCAGTTCTTGTATCAACCGATGATGTAGCTTCATCTAGTATTAAAATAATCGGATCAGCGATTGCAGCCCTTGCTATGGAAAGCAATTGTCTTTCTCCTTGTGATAAATTTCCTCCATCTGTAGATAAGATAGTATTATAACCTTGTGGTAAATGCTCTATAAAGTAATGAGCATTTGCAAGCTTTGCTGCCTGTATAACTTCTTCATCAGTTGCATCTAATCTACCGTATCTAATATTATCATTAACTGTTCCTTCGAATAAATGGACATCTTGCAATACTATACTCATTGTACTTCTAAGATCCATTTTATTAATTCTATTTATTTCTACTCCATCATATAGAATTGACCCATCATTTATTTCATAAAATCTATTTATTAAATTCGTTATAGTAGTTTTCCCAGCACCTGTTGAACCAACTAAGGCAATTTTTTGTCCTGGTTTCGCATATATGTTTATATCCTTTAACACACTCTGATCTGCCACATACCCAAAATCAACATCTTTAAATGTTATAAAACCCTTTACAGGCACACATTCAAATTCTCCATTGTCAAGAGGTACTCTCCAACCTAATTGATTTTGGCAAGCTTCATCTCTTATTAATCTTACATCTCCAGCATCTATTTCAACTTCTTCATCTAATATAGCAAATATCCTTTCTGCCCCTGCTAAAGCTGCAAATAGAGTATTAAGTTGATTTGAAACATTGGTTATAGGTCTGGATATTGTTCTAGTATATTGTAGGAAAGCTCCAATATTACCAACAGTTAGGGTGTTTCTTATTACTAAAAAAGCACCAAGCATTGATACTAATGCATATAGTACATAAGTTAGACTTCCCATTATTGGCATTAACATAACACCATAAGTGGAAGCATCTGTACTAGATTTTCTTAATCTTTCATTCTTTTCATTGAATACTTCTATTGTACGTTCTTCATAATTAAATACTTTAACAACTTTTTGACCAGACATCATTTCCTCTATATACCCATTCATATCAGAAAGTGTAGCCTGTTGAACACGAAAGTTATTAGTCGACCTCTTAGCTACATATTTTACTACTGACAGCATTATAGCAAGCATTACTACTACTAATACTGTAAGTAAAGGGCTTATTATTAACATCATAATAAATGTACCCACTAGAGTAACTGCTGAGATAATAATCTGAGACACACTTTGTTCTAATGCTTGATTTAGTATATCTACGTCATTTGTAAACATAGACATCAATTCCCCATGGGAGTGTGTATCAAAGTATGAAACCGGTAAGTTTTCCATATGAGAAAACATATCTTCACGCAATTTGTGAATTGTCTTTTGTGCAAGTCTTGCCATAGCAAGATTGCCTATATATACACCTATGGCCATAAATATGGCCAAAACTCCCATTATAATCAAATACTTAATAAATATAGATTTGTCAAATCCTTCTACTAACAAGTCTATAATAGGGCTAAGCATACCATTGACAAAGATTTGCGCTAATGAACTTGCGAATATAAATAATAATCCAATGATAAATAAAACTATATTGAATCTAAAATAACTAAATAGTCTAATTAGTGTTTTTCTAGCATTCTTAGGCTTAATTCCAGTACTTCCATGCCTTCTCATTCTGAAATCGCCCCCTTACTCTGTGATTCAAATATTTCCCTATATATTTGTGATTCTTTCATTAAAGTTTCATGATTACCAAATGATTCTATTTCTCCCTCATGCATTACCAATATTCTATCTGCATGCTGTATAGATTGAATTCTTTGGGCTATTATTATAGTTGTAATATCATTTAATTCTTTTTTAAATATCTTCTGAATTTTAGCATCTGTTGTCATATCAACAGCACTGGTTGAGTCATCTAATATTAAAATCTTTGGAGATTTAATTAATGCTCTTGCAATAGTAAGTCTTTGTTTTTGCCCTCCTGAAAAATTATCTCCACCTTGTTCAACTCTATGATCTAGACCATCCTCAAATTCTGATACAAATTCCCATGCTTGAGAATATTTTAAAGCTTGAATAATCTCTTCATCTGTAGCATTTTCATTTCCCCACTTCATATTTTCACGAATTGTACCTGAGAATAGTACATTCTTTTGCAGTACAAAAGCAACTTGATCTCTTAGGGCTTTTATACTATATTCTTTTACATCTCTACCACCAACAATTACCTTGCCCTTTGTAGCATCATAAAGTCTCGGTATTAATTGAACCAAAGTAGATTTAGAAGAACCTGTTGAGCCTATAATACCAAGGACTTCTCCTGACTTGATTTGGAAATTAACATTTTTTAGCACTAGGTCTGCACTATTTGGATAGCAAAAACATACATCTTCAAACTTAATTGACCCATCTATTAATTCATTTTCTGGCTCTGAAATTTCCTTTATTTCAGATTTTGTGCTAAGAACTTCTGATATTCTTGTTACAGAAGCAGAACCACGTAGTAATTGCATAAAGAACATTGACATCATCATCATTGATACCATTATCTGAGTTATATAGGTAATAAATGCTATAAGCTCGCCGCCACCCATTGTACCCAATACTACTTGTTGCCCACCAAACCATAATACTGATATTATTGTTCCGTTAATTATCATTTCTAATATAGGAATAAAGAAAATAATAATTGAAGTTGCTTTTAATGCTGTATCTCTGTATTCATCATTTCTTACTTTAAATCTTTTTCCTTCATGTTCCTGTCTATTAAAGGATTTTACAACCTTTATACCTGCTAGATTTTCTTGAATAATTGCATTGACTCTATCTACCTTGCTTTGCATTTTTAAGAATAGAGGTCTAGCTTTGGATAAAATTAATCCTATGGCTACAATAGTTAGAGGTATTGCAATCATAAATACCTTTGCCAAAGATGAGTTGATATTCACAGCCATAATCAAAGCAAATATCATCATAAATGGTGCCCTAATGGCCATTCGTAATGTCATCATTGTAACTTGGCCAAGAGTATTACAATCATTAGTAAGTCTAGTAATTAGTGATGATACTGAAAAATCATCAAGATTTGCAAAAGAGAAATCTTGTATTTCCCCAAATAATTCTTTTCTTACTTCTGAGGCAAAACCATATCCTGCCTTTGCTCCAACATGAGCGCTTAGTATACCAAAAACCATTGCTAATAGAGCGGCGCCAATCATAATGGCCCCTAATTGTACAATATAATTTATATCTTTATTTGCTATTCCAACATCTACTATTAATGACATAAGATATGGAATAAAAATATCTGCGGCTACTTCCAATATCATCAATATAGGACTTGAAATAGCATATAAAACATATTTTTTCATAAATGGCAATAATTTTCTCAATATATCCCTCCTTGCCTATTTATAC
>JAQVYQ010000064.1:0-6264 GCA_028708575.1 Tissierellia bacterium | reverse complement strand
CGTTAATAATTGCTCCTTTAGCACAAGGTGCAAATATATCACAATCAGCACTATATATTTCATCAAGACCTAGTCCGATTGCTCCAAATTCTTCTTCAGCTTTAGCAATCTTTGCTTGGTCTTTTGTAGTAACATATAGTTTTGCTCCAGCTTCATGTAAAAGCTTTGCTAATTTACTTCCTACAGATCCTAATCCTTGAATAGCAACACTTCTACCTTCAAAACTCTCATTACCATATACTTCATTAAGGGCTGCTTGCATTCCTCTAAGTATACCAAAAGCAGTTACTTGAGAAGGGTCTCCACCTTTTCCTTCTAATCCTACTACATAATCAGTTTCAAAGTTTACATATGACATATCCTGAGTTGTAGTATTCATATCTTCTGCAGTTATATATCTACCATTTAATCCTTCTACAAATCTACCAAAAGCTCTAAATAATTCCTCGCTTTTTATCTTCTTTGGATCCCCAATAATAACTGCTTTAGCTCCACCAAGATTAAGCCCTGCTGCAGCATTTTTATAAGTCATACCTTTAGCTAATCTTAGTGCATCTTCTATTGCTTCTTCTTCTGATTCATAGTCCCAAATCCTAGCTCCACCTAATGCTGGCCCTAATGTTGTATCATGAATTACTATTATGGCTTTCAATCCAGAACTTTTGTCTTGGCAGTAGATTAACTGCTCGTAATTATACTCTTCTAGTCTATTAAATATATTCATTAATAACTCCTCCTTGTATATGTAAAGTTTGCTTATTTGAATTATAATTTTATCTAAATCACTCTTGTATTTAAATTTATGTAATCCATTATATACTTTTTATTTTGTGATGACAATAAAAAAAACAGATAAATCATATAGAAATATCTGTTTTTTCTTTATTTCATACTAAAACTACGATAATTTATTTCTTGATAAAGGTTCCTTCATCTAATTCTTTAAAAGCTTGCCTTAATTCTTCTCTGGTGTTCATAACTATAGGACCACCCCAAGCAACTGGTTCATCGATCTTTTTCCCTGCTAAGAATAAAAATCTTGCAGCTTTGTCCTTGGTGTTTATTCTTACAGTATCACCCTCTTCGTACAATACTCCTTGTGGATAAGGTACGATTTTTTCATTTTCTACATCAAAATTAGCTTCTCCTTGTATAAGAAATGCATAGGCATTTAATTTCGGATCTATATTGAAAACAAATTCACTATTTGCTTTTAATTCAACATCAAAGAATATAGGCTCAATTTCTTTTCCGCCTTCCATTGGACCTATTAAGCCATTATATTCTCCGGCAATAATATGGACTACTTCAGTTTCGTTTTCATATACAGGTACCATATCTTTTGTAATATCCCCATATTTAGGGTCTATCATTTTATCTTTTTCATGTAGATTCAACCATATTTGAGCACCTAGCATATTTGGAGCTGGTTTTGGCATTTCTTGATGTAATATTCCAGATCCAGCAGTCATCCACTGACAATCACCATCTCTTATTGTTCCCTTATTCCCTAAGCTATCTTCATGTTCAATTATCCCTGAAACAAGGTATGTTACTGTCTCAATCCCTCTATGAGGATGCATTGGAAATCCTCTTACATAATCATCAGGATTAGTAGAATCAAAGAAATCCATCATCAAAAAGGGATCAAAATCAGGAATGTCAGAATTACCAAACGTTCTAAACAACTTTACACCTGCACCATCAGATGCCGCTCTTCCTATAAAATATTTCTTTATTTTCCTATCCATATTATCCTCCTCATAACTTATTATACATATATTACCCCGAATTTAAATTGAGTAACAATATCTACATTTAACAATGGAGGATTTATAGATCCAGGACTTGAAAATCCTCATTCATTCACAGAGAAGTATAAATGAGTAATCTTACTTGGTTTTAAATTCACCTGTACTTACTCCAGCATTACCAAAGGTAGCCATTTCATCTGCAACCTTTATTGCTGCCTCAACTATTGGGAACATAAGCGCTGCTCCAGTTCCTTCTCCTAATCTCATATTAAAGAATAGTCTTGGTTCTAATCCCATTTCTTTTAGTGCTATTAATTCTCCTACTTCTTCTGATGAATGTGAAGTTATCATATATTCAACAGTAAAAGGATTTAGCCTTGATGCTATTAAAGCAGCTGCAGAAGATATTATACCATCTAATATTGTTGGTACATTACGACTTGATGCTCCTAAAATTGCACCTACATTTGCAGCAATTTCTAACCCACCTACTTTTGACAGTACATCTATTGGATCATTTGGATTAGGCTTATTTATTTCTATTGCCTTTTTTATTATTTTGTGTTTATGCAATAGAGCATCATCTTTAAGGCCTGTTCCAGTGCCTGTGGCATCTTCAACGCAGCATCCTGTAAGCACAGATATCAAGGCTGCACTTGGTGTAGTATTTCCAATACCAACTTCTCCTGTAGCTAATAAATTAATTCCTGAATCAATAGCATCTGATGCAATTTTTGCACCTGTAAGTATTGCTTGAAGTGCTTCTTTTCTTGTCATTGCAGGACCTTCTGCCATGTTATCAGTTCCATTTTTTACACGATTTTCCATAATTTTAGCTGGACTAAGCTGTCCTGCCATACCTACATCAGTGCTTATGACTTTTGCACCTGCATAATTAGAAAGTATATTAATTCCACCGCCACCATTCAAATAGCTATAGAAAAGTTGAGCTGTTACTTCTTGAGGAGCTGCACTTACCCCTTCTTTTACAACACCATGATCTCCTGCCATTAATAAAACTGCTTTTCCTTCAATTTTAGGATGTGAAGTACGATGTGTTGCTGCAATTTGAATGGCAATATCTTCTAATACACCTAAGCTTCTTGTTGGTTTGATTTTTTCATTTAACCTTTCTTCCATAACATTAGCAGCTTCTTCATCAGGTTTTTGAATGCATTTAATGATTTCATTTAAAGCCTGTTCTAGTTGCTTTTCATCTGCACTTTTAATATTTAGTTTCTCAAAAAATTCTTTGTTCATTATTATCCCTCCAGTTTTTAGATAAAAAAAAGAAAGTCCCACCATAATAAAATACATTATGGTCGGGACTTTACCGTCATCACCGAAGCTTTCAAGTTTTGAAAGCATTCTATCATAGGCAGGTCTCCTGACTCAGACTTAAAACGTCTCTTTACTCCTTCCCAGCATATGCCAGTGGTATAGTAAGGACTCATCTTTACAGTGTCGGGTACGTACTGGAATCTCACCAGTTTCCCTATTCTCCCTAATGGGCACCTAAGAAATATTCAATTTCAAACTAATATTATTGTAATATAAAATTCCTTTTAGGTCAACTGGTTTTTATATTAACCAATTTTATATAGCATATTTTATATCTTGAATAATATAATCAAGATCAGTATATTCCAAGTCCAAAGACTTTGCTAAGCTTTCTATTGTGCATTTCCCAGACATAATATTTACGCCTTTTCGTAAAGCTTCATCTTTTAAAAGTGATTCATATAATCCATTTTCGGCAATTTCTATTATATATGATAGGGTTGCATTTGTTAGAGCATAAGTAGATGTTTTCCCATAAGCTCCAGGCATATTTGGTACAGTATAATGAATTACACCATGCTTTACATAAGTTGGATTATCATGAGTAGTAGCATGAGTTGTAGTTTCTACACAACCACCTTGATCTACTGCCACATCCACAATAACTGAACCTGGTTTCATGCTCTTAACCATATATTCCTTAACCAATTGTGGAGCTCTTCCACCTGGAACAAGAATACCACCAATAAATAAATCTGCCTTTCTTACAGACTCTGCAAGGGTTAATTCGTTTAAAGCCAATGTCTTGATTCTTGAACCATATATATCCTCAACATATTTTAGTTTTCCAGAACTCTTATTTAGTAAAGTAACATCAGCACCAAGTCCAACAGCAATTTTCGCAGCATTTATTCCAACTGTCCCTGCTCCTAATATTGTTACCTTAGCAGGCTTAACTCCTGGTACTCCAGAAATAAGTATACCTTTCCCACCTTTAGCTTTTGATAGGAATTCTCCACCAACGATTACTGCTATTCTTCCAGCTACTTCACTCATTGGATTTAATAGTGGAAGAGACCCATCTGCTAATTGGACAGTTTCATAAGCAATTCCAGTAATATTCTTTTCCATTAACCTCTTTGTAAGGTTTGGTTCTGCCGCTAGATGTAAATATGTCATGATAATTTGTTTATCTTTCATCATATCAACTTCATTATCAATAGGGGCTTTGACTTTTACAATCATATCAGATAATTGATAAATCTCTTCAGGAGTTTCATAAATTTTTGCACCTACAGTAGTATAATCGCTATCATCAAATCCGCTTCCTACTCCTGCATTTGTCTCAATAATCACTTTGTGACCCTTTTGATTCAAGGAGAATACACCGGCTGGAGTCATGCCTACTCTGCTTTCATTGTTTAGTACTTCTTTTGGTACTCCTATAATCATATTATCACTCCTGGCTTATTATTATTCTTTATCCTATATTACAATGGAACACTAAATGTGTAAATTCTAATGCTTACTATCAGAAATTCCTATTAGGAATGGCAAGGTGTTGCCTATGGATCGATTACTTTTACTGATAGCAAAAAATAGTATAAAGTTACCGATTATTGTATTACAAAATTTTCTCTAGGTCAATTCATTTTTTTGGATTGTTTCCAAATTTGTCATCAATTCTTTATTTAATTTTTCATACTTAGCTTTTAATTATGTATAATAAAGGCCTCAAACTCATTCGAATGAGATTGAGGCTATTTATTTTAAGGAATTCTATTAAATATAGCTGCTACTTCTGCCCTTGTTATATTGTTAGTTGGTTTAAATGTTCCATCTGGATAACCAGAAATTAATTCTAAATATACAAGCTTTTTTATCTCTTGCGTGTACACATACGAATTTATATCAGATAATGATCCTATTGCAGTAGGATTATAAGCTGTTCCTAATTCTAAGACACTGTCTATTAAGAATGCTA
Source organism: Tissierellia bacterium (assembly GCA_028708575.1). Classification (GTDB taxonomy): domain Bacteria; phylum Bacillota; class Clostridia; order Tissierellales; family Tissierellaceae; genus UBA3583. The sequence goes on along the minus strand of JAQVYQ010000064.1, from coordinate 1,245 downwards.
CCTCTCCCCTGTTTATTGGCCTATCTAAGTTTGAATAATTAAACTTGAACAAATCAGTAGTTGATAACCTATCTAAGACTGATTTAGATTCAATATATCCCCATGAGCTAGGGTTTAATGGTGTTACATCTCCTACTATTGGCTTTGCTTTTTCTGGAGATCCTGCTATATGTCGGCTAAGTATAGTCATAAATTCTTTGATAGTAATATTCCCATTAGGATAAAATTTTCCATCTGGATATCCTGACAATAAGCCTTTAGATATTAGTGAATTTACAGATTCAATTCCCCAATGATCTTCTTTCATATCAGTAAAATTTTTGTTCTTAGACTGAATTTTTTCCTGTCTCATTACATAAACATTCTGCTTAGAATTGTCTTCAAAGTTCATAACTCTTAGTGTATATAGCTTATTAAGTTCTAGGTTTATTTGATCATTTACAGAAACTACCTGACTTGTGTTTTCATTATTAACTAATAAATATGTAGTGTCAATTTTGCTCTTCTTTGCAGTATTACTAGCTTCATCTTCATATCTTAGATAATCAGCAACTCTAATTTTGTCATTATAAACAATATATGGACTTACATTGCTTATTTTCCTTATTTGCCTATTTGCTTTCCAATCTGGTTTTATAAGTATATATGCCACTTCTTGGAAGGTTTTATCCTTGGAATGCGTAATTACAACCTTAAATATACCAAACTTATCAAGTTTAATATTGCCTTCCTTATCACTTGATAATCCACCAAAATTGAATTTTATATCTGCCTTGCTGTAGCTCCTATAAGTTCTATTAATAATATTATTAAATAAATCAAAGGAATCTGCTACCTTACCATATTCCAGTTCAAATATATTATCATATCCTGAAACTTTATCAACATCAGACTGCTTGCCTTCAGCCAATCTTTCTAAAACCTCTTGGGGTACATTCTTAGTTAGAGCAACGTAATCTTCTTTAATTGAGAAACTTTGTGTGACTTTATTTTCTCCGTCGTCAATGGTTATTGAAATAGTAGATGGTATCTCAACTTCTATCTCATAAACTTTACCCTCTTTTTTCCTATTATCATATTCATCATACTCAATTTCATTAATTCGAGTATCCTTATCAATTTTATATTCTATATCGAACCAGTTAGTGCCTCTTTCTATCTTTAATACTAAAGTTTCATCCTCAACATAGGCATATTCCAGTACAGGCTTTTCATATACTTCTACTTCTGAAGCATATACTTCTA
>JAQVYQ010000063.1 GCA_028708575.1 Tissierellia bacterium | reverse complement strand
TTTTTTAAGCTTTTTAATACTTGTGTAAGATCAGTAATTGTAGCCATTACCTGTCACTTCCTTTTCCTGCTTCCATAGTTTGTATTATTTTATCAGCTATATCTTGTGAATATACTTTATAGTTTCCTTCCATAAAAGCTTTTCTAATTTTTTCTACCTTTTCGCTATATTTTACGTCATTTGACTCATCAATCTTTTCAACTAGAGCTTTTGCTGAATCGGATATTTCAATATTTATGCTATTTTCTTTATTAATTTTATTTTCACTATTATGTTTATTATTTGATTTGTAAGCTTGAATGTTTACAAATTTGTCATAATTACCGTTAATTTTCATAATCTACAACTCCCCCTTGCACTTTACACTTGATTTACTGCTTAATATATCGGAGAGTTCTATAAATAGTTAAGAGATAAGAATTAAGAAGTAAAAAAGATTTTTATTAGCTTTGCTAATAAAAATCTTTTTTACTTAATCACTATTATTGTAGGTTCTCTACTCTTTGTTTTCTGCTTAGTATGTTTGTTATTCTTATTCCGAAGTTTTCGTTTATTATTACTACTTCCCCTTGGGCTATTAGTTTACCATTTACGTATATTTCTAGAGGTTCGTCAGCTAGTTTTTGTAGCTCTACTACAGATCCATTTCCAAAGGCTAAAATATCTTTTATGGTCTTTTTTGTTTTCCCTAATACTACGCTAAATTCTAAGGGTACGTCTAGAATTAAGTCAAGGTTTCTGGGTTGTTTGCGTGTTTCATCATCAAAACTAAGTTCTTCAAATATAGGTTTTTGGACCACTGTCTTTTCAGTTGGTATTTGAAATGGTTCTTGTTGTTCAAATATTTGTGTATGTGCTTCTTCTACAAATGGTTCTTGTATCGGATCTGGTATTGGTTGTGGAATTGGCTCATCTTGAACTTGTCCACTAAAGCCTTGAACTTCTCCCATCATGATATTGGATATTTCTTGTACTGTATTTAGTGAAAATACTTGCATAATTTCACTTTCAATTAAGCCTTCTACCTCTAGTCTAAAAGCTATTTTGCACATACTTTCATCTGCATCTATTTTATCGAATTTTACGTTTCTTGGGTCTTCCCATAATAATACTTCTGGTGGCAATATATCTATTTTTTTCATAAGCATTGTTGCCATAGCAGTAGATGCAGAGCCTATCATCTGATTCATTGCTTCAGAAACAGCGCTTAATTCAAGTTCACCCAGTTCCTTGTTTTCAACCTTGCCATCTCCGCCCATCATTAGATCCGCTATTATTGTTGCATCAGGAACATCCATCATCATTAAATTTTCTCCTGTTAAACCTTCCTTAAATTCAACAGTTGATACTACCTTAGGAATACTGCATTCTTCTATTATTTGCTTAAAGGTTACACATGATACCCTAGGAGTTGTAATTAATACTTTATGATTAAGTATAGAAGAAAGAGTGGTTGCAGCAGTGGACATTGAAATGTTACCGACTTCACCAATAATGTCCTTTTCTACATCTCCAATTTCACATTTGTCTACTTCTGACTTCTTCCCAAGTAGAGCATCAATCTCCTCCTGTGACAAAAAATTTTCACTCATTATTCAACATCCTCTTCTATATATTGTAATATCTCTACAGCAAATCTGTTATCAACTTTTCCTGGTTTCACAAGGAAATGGATTCTGTCTTCTACATACATCTTTAAAGGATCATCTATCCTTTTGTCTAGCTTGATTATGTCTCCCAACTCTAAATGTAGAAAATCTTCTATTGTCAATAGTGATCTTCCTAAATCTACTTCTAAATCTACTTCTAAAGTCTTTATGTTTTCTGTTATTACTTCCTTGTTATCTTCAGTGCCATCTTTGTCAAAATCAAACCAATTTTTCATACTGAGCTTGTCTGTTATGTCCTCGAAGGACATATATGGTATACAAATATTCATAAAGCTCTTGTTTCCCATTAGTTGTAAAACAAAACTTGTGAGAACAATAGGCTCATTTGGTGACATATTTTGAAGCAGTTGAGGATTTGTCTGTAAGTCATCTAACTCTGTATCTATATCTATTACGTCACTCCATGAAGCTTCAAAAGCCTTAAATATTTCTAATACAACTTCTTCTAATACTCCTAATTCAATATCAGTAAAGTTGTCTTTCTTCCTAACAGTATTGCTATAGGAGCTGTCAGAACCTCCTAATATTAAATCTATAACTTGGGAACAAAATTGAGGATTAATCTCAATTATTTGTGAACCTTTTAATTGTTTTGCATGAAATAATCCTAATAATGTAGGATTTGGGATTGAATGTATGAATTCGTCATAGCTAACTTGTTCGATAGCCCCAATCTTAATATCTACATTTGTATGTATTAAGTTAGAAACCGTATTTCCGGCCATTTTAGAAAAGTTTTCAAATATCATATATAATGTGTTTATATATTCTTTTGAAAGCTTTATTGGTCTCCTAAAATCATAAGATCTAACTTTATTCTTTTCTTCATCCTCTTTTATATCATCAGGATTAATTTCACCACTATTAAGGGCGTTTAATAAAGAATCTATTTCTTGTTGAGATAGTACTTGGTTCAAATCAATCCCTCATTTTTAGTTAACAAAATTTCAATGTTTATCATATTTACAATTTCATCATTTATCTGTATAATTCCTGTAAATTCACTTTTGTCCTCATCTGTCAGCTTTTGTATATCTTTATCTTCTACATCTAATACTTGATCTACATTTCCTATTAATAATCCAACTTTATCATCATCATCTTTTAATATAATAATATTATTATAACACATAGAAGTATCTTGTTGTAGAAGTTTACTCAAGTTTAGCAAAGTCACTACATTCCCTCGTAAATTAATAAGCCCTTCTACCCAATCAAGTGAATTTGGAACTTCAGTTGATTGGTCGTTTTTTGTTATTTCTTCAACTTTGTCTGTTGATATTGCGTATTTATTTTCTCCCAAAGTAAATACTATAACTTGCATACAATACACCCCATTATCTTATAGCTTTATTTAAAGATTGTATAACTCTCTCACTTTCAAAAGGTTTAACAATAAAGTCAACTGCTCCTGCCTGTATTGCTTCCATTACCATAGCTTGTTGCCCCATTGCACTACACATTACTACTTTAGCATCCTCTTTAATCTTTTTAATTTCCTTTAATGCTGAAACTCCATCCATTTCTGGCATTGTAATATCCATAGTAACTAAGTCTGGTTTCTCTGCCTTATATTTTTCTACTGCTTCTTGACCATTTTGTGCTTCTGCCACTACCTCAAATCCGTTTTTTTCAAGTATATCCTTCAATTTCATCCTCATAAATATAGCATCATCTACAATTAAAACCCTTTTCGACATCACTAAACCTCTCCTATTCCTAAATATTTAAACATTTTTTGCAATACTCCCGGTTTTGGAACAAAATACAATGAAGATTCCAATTTATCTCCTTGATAAATAAATTCATCTTTTATTATCATAACATTAGTATCATACTGTTCAGTATCAATGTACACACTGCTGAATATTGCACCAAACATGTCTTTTAAATGTAAAGGAACAGATGTTATTAATGTTTTTTCTACCATTTTTGAAATTGCATTGACGAAAGATTTTACTAAAATATTTACCAATTCATCCATTGCAGATACACTAATTTCATGTTTTATATCTTCAATACCATCTGGAACCATCATTTTTACTAGGCTTTCTTTTACTTCATCAGTAGATACAAATAAGAATTTCCCCTCTATTTCTCCTGTCATATTGACTAATATGGCATTTACCATTATATCCTCAGCCATAATACTATCGAAAACTTCTTCATAATTGAGTATTTCAGCAATTGGCACTGTCATAGTAACAGGTTTGTCTATAAGCTTTGAAATGCTACTTGCAGCATTTCCACCGCCTATATTGGCAATTTCTTGTATAATATCTAACTCTAACCGCGAATATTTCATACTATCCAATTTTATCTACCTTCCTTTCATAGCAAAGATTACTTGCATCAAGTATCAGTATGATTTCTCCATTACCCAGGATAGTAGCGCCTAAATATTCTTTCATCTTGCTTAATATACCAGTTAATTTCTTTATGACTATTTCCTGTTGTCCCATAAGCTTGTCTACTAATAAACCGTAGTGTTTATCACCAAGCTGAATTAATATAATGTGTTTCTCTTCTTCTGTTGCTTCAATTGCTAGTTTTTCATTTACCCTTATAACAGGGACTGCTTTATTTCTATACATATATATTTCATTACTATGAGACTTTAGGATTTCTTCTTTTTCAACTCTAACTACCTTGTCAATAATTCCTAATGGAACTGCAAATGTATGCTTTCCTATACTTACCATTAAGGATTGTATAATAGATAATGTTAGTGGCAATTTAATTATGAAGCTTGTCCCTTTATCTATTTCACTTTCCACTTCTATGGTTCCGCCTAAGGAGTTAATCTTTTGTTTAACTACATCCATTCCAACTCCTCGTCCAGATACATCTGTAACTTCCTTAACAGTAGAGAATCCTTGATGGAATATTAATTTTACTAGTTCCTTTTCATCAAGTCCACTTATATCTATGCCTTTTCTAATGGCGCTTTCTCTTATTATATCTGGAGACATACCTTTTCCATCATCACTTACAATGATGATTACTCTATTTCCTTCTTGGTATGCTGTTAACTTGACTATTCCCTTCTCAGGTTTTCCTTTAGCAAGTCTTTCTTCTTTTGTTTCGACTCCATGGTCAGCTGCATTTCTTATTAAATGTATTAATGGTTCACCTAGTTCTGATACTACTGTTCTATCTAGTTCTGTTTCTTCGCCTTCTATTACCAATTCTATATCTTTATCTAATTGCTTTGATAGATCTCTTATCATTCTTGGAAATCTATTAAATACAACATTTACAGGTTCCATTCTAATTTTAAGTACTAAATCTTGTAAATCAGAGGTTATTCTTGCTACTTGTTCCAATGGTTCATTTAATTCATTATTGTTTATTTTGCCTGCTATATTCTCCAATCTAGTACGATATATAACTAGTTCAGATACTAAGTTCATGAAGTTATCCAATCTGTTAATATCTACTCTTATGGTTTGACTAACATGATGGTTATTACTCTTAACATCATTATTTTTATTGCTTTTATTGTTTTTTGTATCTAGAGCTATTTTTTTTGTTTTATTTTCTTTTGTATCTACACTTGTTTCCTTTGCATCTACACTTGTTTCTTTTGCATCTACAGTTTTTTCTTTTGCATCGACAATTGTTTCTTTTGCAAGGCTTTCATCTAATATAATATGGTTGATGCTTACACTCTTTATTTCAGAAATATCAACAAGCATTTCTTCTACATCTTTTACTTTTTCTTTAGTAATATAGATTAAACTAAAACTATTTTCAAAATTCCCATCCTCAAGTTCTTCAATAGCTGGATCTGTGTGAATAACTTCGCCATTTTGTTCTAATTTATTTAATATTAAATATGCTCTAGCACCTTTTAACAGGCAATAATCTTCTAAAGTCACTGCTATATCAAATGCATTATAACCCTTTCCAGCTGAATTGTTAATAATCATTTTATCTGTCTCATTAATCTCTGTAGCAGAAATCTTAGTTTTTTGACTTTCACCTTTATTATTTGCCTTAGTATCACTTTTTCTATCTTCAAGCACTACTGAAAGTTCTTCTGTTAAATCATCTATATTTATTTGGTCATATTTCTCTTCTCTAATATCATCAACTATTTCAGATAGCCTATCTAAACACTTAAATACCAAGCTTATTATATCTGAAGTTATTAGATTTTTCCCATTACGATATAATTCTAGGACGCTTTCCATTTTATGAGTTAATTTCGTCATTGTAGTATAGCCCATAGTAGCTGCCATACCCTTTAATGTATGTGCTGCTCTAAATATCTCATCCAGTACACTGCTATTCTCGGGATCCTTTTCTAATTCCAGCAAACATTCATTTAATGTTTGTAAATATTCATCGGTTTCTTCAAAGAAGAGGTCTCTGTATTTACTATTGTCATCCATTTTTTACCCTCCCTACTTCATATTTTTTCGTATATAAAGGTGGATAGTTTCTTGAAGCCGAATTCTTTTGGATTGTATATGCTTTCAGTGGCTCCTGTGAAAAATACTCCTCCTGGGACTAATGATTCATGAATATTCCTATATATTGAGTCCCTTGCATCATTCTTGAAATAAATTGTTACATTTCTACATACTATTGCGTTAAAGCCTTTTTCATATCTATCCAAAAGTAAATCGTGTTTTCTAAAATTCACCATATCCTTTATTGTATTATTAACTATGTATTCACTGTCATTGCGGTTTAAGGTAAAATATTTCTTTAAAATATCATCCCCAATATTCTTAACTTCATTTTCTTTGTATATGCCTTGCTTTGCTTTGTTTAGTATTGGTTCATCTATATCTGTAGCTAGAATTTTATTCTTTATTGGTATTTTATTTTTATCCATAATAATGGCTAAGGAATATGGCTCTGCTCCTATTGAGCAAGCTGCACTCCATATGTTTAATGTTCCAAATCTAGGAACCAGTATTCCTTTTATAATATCTTCAAACTCATCAAATATTTCTTTGTTTCTAAAGAATTCAGTGACATTTATTGTTATGTAGTTTAAAAAGTCTCTTTTTACTTTTTCATCACTACTAATTAATTTAGAATAATCTCTTAGATTATCAACACCTGAGTTTTTCATGATAGTTCCTATTCTTCTTTGAAGCTGTGTTTCCTTATATGCATTTAAATTTATATTAAGGTATTTATATGTCCAATCATAAAAATAATCAAAATCTAAACTCATAGCTATTTCACCCCTACAAGCTTATTTAATTTATGTGATATTTCTTCTAAATCTAATATTTCATCCACAATGCCCTTAGACACTGCACTTCCTGGCATTCCATATACCACGCAAGACTCTTCACTTTCAGCTATATTGTAACCGCCATAGTCTTTTATTGTACTCATACCTGCTGTCCCATCCTTACCCATTCCAGTTAAGATAATCCCTAATAGGCTGTCCTTATAAATATCTGCTGCTGTTTCAAATAAATAATCTACAGCTGGTCTTACACCATGGATTTTATCCTTAGTATCAAGACATATTTTCCCATTATTTAATGTCATGTGAAAATCTCCAGGGGCTAAATAAACCATATTGTTTTGTATACTCATTCCCTCTTCTGCTTCTACTACACTAATATTGGATTCCTTATCCATTCTTAAAGCAAGCGATGTAGTAAACCCACTTGGCATATGCTGAACTATAAATATTGGTACTTTTATTTTTTTGGGTAAATTACTAATTAAATACACTAAGGCTTTTGGTCCACCTGTTGAGGCCCCAATAACTACTGCCTTAATGCCGTTGCAGTCCTTATTTTTATTATTTACTGCTTTAGTCTTTTTCTTAATAGGCTTGATTTTAAATAGGCTTAATATTTTCGAGTTTAATTCTTGCTTAAAACTTGATAGATTTGAATTTATATCAACAGCCTTTTCAATAAAATCATAGGCCCCAATTTGTAATGCTTCAATTGTTACATCTGTACCGGAAATTGAACTTAACATAATAATAGGTATATCATAATTTGCCTTTATTATCTTTAGTGTTTCTATACCGTTAAGCTTAGGCATTTCTATATCTAGTGTTATAACATCAGGGTTTAGCTTGGGTATCTTTTCTAATGCGTCAAGTCCATTTCTAGCTATCCCTACGACTTCAATTCCTTCTATTTCTTCTACTATATCACTTATTGCCCTCCGCATAAAGGCCGAGTCATCTACTATTAACAGTTTTATGCCCATTCCAACTCCCCTTTACAATCTTATATACTATTTATTTTATAGTTCTATAATATCCCTGTTAGCAGTCCTAATTTTTACACTGAAATCATCTAAGTGAACTATCATAGTTCTACCTATTTTACCGCCAGTCTCACTAGAGATAATTGGTATACCAAGATTTTTTAATGTATTAGTTACTGCTATAACATTTCTTGTCCCTATACTATCATTGTCACTCTTACCAGAGAAATTAAACATGCTAGCACCACCAGCTATTTTTGCTATGAGGCGCCATCTTTTTTTGTCTCCTATAATTTCTTTGACCATCATTGGAATTGCTAAATCTGCAAATTTTTCAGGTTTTATTTCCCCGCTAAAAAAAGTGCTATCGGGAAGCATTATATGGCTAAGTCCACCTACTTTGTTGGTTTTATCATATATAGCTACGCCTACGCAGGAACCTAATCCTAGAGTTATAAGTTTATCCGGTGATTCTGAGACTTTATAATCCGAAATGCTTACTTTTATTTCCATACTCATTCATTATCACCGATGATATCATTTGACATTTCAGAAGTATTTAAGATCTCTTTCTCCTGTTCATTGTCAAATATTCTATCAGTATCCAATACGATAGTTATATCTTCGTCTTCCTTTATAAATCCAATGATATATCTATTAGAAATTGAAATTTGAGTATCAAGACTTGATTTCTCTAATTTATCGTCATCGTATCCTTTTATTCCAACAATCTCATCTATAGCTAGTCCTAAATATGTATCCTTCCATATTATAACTATAATCTTATCATCTTCACCATGGCTAGTAACTATATCGTATAGCTTCTTATTTAAATCTATTACAGGTAAAACACTGCCACTATACTGAATTACTCCCAACAAATACTCTGAAGACTCTGGAATTGGATTAGGGTTTTGATATTCTATTATCTTTTCTACATGTGATATATTAATTGCAAATTTCTGTTGATTGTTAATAAATATAATGAAACGTTCCACTTTTATCACCTCACAAACATTTCTATTAATTACATCTTATATATTTATATTAATTGTATAATATATCGGCAAAAATTGACAACAATTTAAGACAAATAATAATACTCAAACCAAGATATATTATTTTAAGAAGATCTCAGCTTCTCCAGGAGGCAATGGCTTGCTAATTAAAAAGCCTTGTCCCAATTGACAATCTAAAGTATTTAAATATGATAATTGATCTCTTGTTTCAATTCCTTCTGCTACTATGGTTAGTTCTAAGCTATTTCCTAAGGAAACAATTGATTCTAACAACTTTTGTTTCTTATTAACTTGAACTATATCATCAATAAAGAATTTATCTATTTTAATCTTATCTAATTCAAAAAAGTCCAATTTTCCAAGTGACGAAAAACCAGTACCGAAATCATCCATAGATATTGTCATTCCAAAAGTTTTTAAGTCTTTAAGATTATCAACAATTGTTGTAATATCTCCTGAAGAAACACTTTCAGTTATTTCCAGTTCAATAACGTTTGAATCAATATTGTAATTGTTCAAAATACTAATTACTTTACTAGAAAATCCAATTTGTTCTAACTGTTTTACTGAAATATTTACTGATATAGGTATGATTTGATATCCCTTCATCTCCCAAAACTTAATCTGTTTACATACCCGGTCTAATACCCATTCTCCTATAGATACAATTTGTCCACTTTTTTCTGCCAAAGGTATGAAAACAGCTGGTGGCACATTGCCTAAAGTAGCATTAGTCCATCTTAGTAGAGCTTCTAATCCAACTATTTCTGTACAATCTTTTAAATTAAAAATTGGTTGATAATGAATTGATAATTCGTTATTAGAAATTGAATTTGTTAAGTAATTTGCATATAGGAAATTATCTTTTGTTTCTTCATACATTTCTCTTGAAAAAAAGCAGATTTTTCTTCCATGAATTTCTTTAGCTTTGCATAAGGCAATATCAGCTGATCTCATAAGTGTCTCAACATCTTTACCATCATATGGATACATGCTAATCCCTACTCTTCCATTTATATGTATAACAGAATTGTTAATTAAAAAAGGTACTCTAATAATGTCTAATACTTCCGATGCTAAATTTTCTATTTCAATAATATCATCAGATTTACATAGAATTGAAAATTCATCTGCATTTATTCTTGATATTATGTTATTGTCTTTTTTTATGTCTGTTAATCTCTTAGAAAACTCAATTAACATTTTATCACCTACACCAATACCTAAATAATCATTTATATCTTTAAATTCATTTATATTTATTAATATAATCACAAATTTCTTATTCAAATCTGTGCAATAATCGATATGTAAATCAACTGCATACAAAAAATAATATCTACTATAAAGACCAGTTATGGGATCTGTTTTTTCTATTTTATCAATATCTAAGGATTCTGAATAGTTGTTTGTCATTTTAACTCCCCTTGATTTACTTAATTTTAGGCAATAAGCTCAAGCACTAGCTAATGAATTAGTGATTTATCGCCCATATTACTATTATATCGTCAATTTACTCCTTTTGTTAACAGTTAAAGTGTATTTTTTATAAAATTTGCCAAAACAGTTTATGTAATATTATAAATATTATTTTAATTTAGTATTAAAAATCTTTTGAAATCACCGATATGATAAATAATTGAGTGATTTTTTATGTCGTAAAATTCTAAATTTAGGGGGGG
>JAQVYQ010000001.1:69739-116954 GCA_028708575.1 Tissierellia bacterium | reverse complement strand
ACTTATAATTATCATATGATAATCCTTTATATTTTTCTAATTTCCCTATTATCTTTTGTAGCTCCCCAATACTACTATTAATTTTTAATGCTTCATTATATTTTTCTTTTTTCTCGTAATTCAAAACAATAGCTAAAAGATTCTGATCCTCTAATAATTTCTTTTGAGCAAGCTCAATTCTATTTTTCAGTCTCATATTCTCATCTAATAGCTCTTCATACTCGAACTTATCATTGTCTATAAGTTCTTTTTGATCAATTAGATTATTTAATTCATCACACAATTTTCCATAGAATGATGTTGAAGCTCTTTCAGTACCAATTTCCTTAATCAATATATCCAATTCATCTAAAGCATTCTTAATAGAAATATCTTCATCAAAAGAAGTGCTAATATTTACAAGTTTGTCTCTTACTTCATTTGCTAGATTATTATTAATTCTTGATCCTAGTTGCTTTATGGAAACTGTGTTAGAATACTCAATACTATTAAGCCCTAAGAAATGAATTCCTGGTTGGAGAACTCTACTATTTGAACCATTATCTATTTTATATGTAATATCCTGGCCAGTATTTTCTATAAGCACTTTTGTTTCTTCTTTATTTTTTGTAAAATTACGTTCTATTCTATAATCATTATTATTGTATTCAAGTTTTATAATTCCTGCATATCTGCTTGAATTCCAAGGCTTATATTTGTTATATTCTTCAGTAAATAATGTTGACTTAACATTAGGTCTTAAAAATCCATAAAACATTCCATCTATAAAACTATGCAAAGTAGATTTTCCATCTTCATTTTTACCATAGATAAGATTTATACCATTATCTAGTTTAATAACCTTATTCTTAAACTTTCCAAATCCGATTAAATTTAACTCCTTAATTATCATATTAGTATCTATCCTTTAACAAAACATCTAAGCCATAGTATAAGGCATCTTTATTTATTTCATCCTCTAGGTTCTTTGTCTTCATCGATTTAATAAACTGTCCTATTATATTTTCTTCATTTGACTTTTCCAATAAGTCCAAGTCATAATCTGGTATAGTATTATTAATTATTTCAATGTGGTAAAATTTCTCTTCTACATCTTTTATAATACTATTTAAGTCTATATCCTTCTGAATATAACCTGTTAACTTTATTCTATAATAATCTTCTGAAATATTTCCAATACCAATATTATCAAATTTATTAATTATATTTAAATATCCCATATTTTCATTTACTTCCATATTTACTTCATGATAGCATCGTTTACTAAATGGCATAAATTGCAGATTTGTAACCCCTTGATCTATAGTACCCTCTATAATGCCCCTATTCCCAATCTCTCCGAAGTCTAAGGGTTCTGGGCATCCACAGTAAGCTATATTTTTATTATAAATATTTGGCTTATGGATATGTCCAAGAGCAATATAATCCATTCCTAAATTTCTTAAAGCTTCCATGCTTAATGGTAGATAATTTGATTTATTACTAACATCTCCATGAATTAAAAGTATATTATTCATTTCTTTATCTAATTTTGGTAAATCATTAAAAATATTGTTTTCTCTAAATTCATTTCTATCCCAGCTGAATCCATATATATTTGTATTCAGATCCATAAATGATTTGCACTCAATACCATTTGTATCAAATATGGTAATATTATCACTCCATTGAACTTTTTTGTAAAGAGATTTACCATTAATATAATCATGGTTTCCAGCTGAAATTAATACATTTGTCTTTTTAGAAGTAGCTAAAATATCTCTAACTCTTTTTATATCTCCTAATGTAAAATATTCTGATTCAAATAAATCCCCAGCTATAAAAAGGAAATCTTTATTTGTAGAAATACTATAATTTACTATTCTTTCAAAGGTCTCCCAAAGTTCTCTTCTCCTAACTATTGCCTTTTCACTTCTAAGGGAAAGGTTCTTAAATTGAAGACCTAAATGTAAATCTCCTGTATGAATAAATTTTATCATATGTCACCTCTTTCAATGCATACCCTTCAGAATTGGCCCACAGCAATTTACACTTGCTATGGTCAATATTGGGTCATAAAACCAAATTCCGCCCTACCACTTAGGATAAGAGCTTACTGTACTTTAGTAATTGAATTTTGTTACCTCTATATCAGACATAATTCTTTTAATATCACTCATATCAATTTCTTCTTTGTGTTTTAAACTATTTACAATTCCACATGCTTGTCCTAATTTTAAAAACATTTCAAAATCATATCCTCTTTCCATAGATAAAGCATAGCCCCCCAGCATATATCCAAAATGAGGTTGATCTTCTGGTATTTCAACACTTGGTACATCTACTCTGAAAATAAAATCTTTTGTTAATACAATGCTTGCTTTATTACCTAATGAAATTACTAATATATCTACATCTTTTTCTATTATATAGTTGCCTGCCTTAATAATTTCATATTCATAATCCAATTTAAGATTAGTATATTCCTCCAATTGAATCTTATCTAGTAATACAATATGTGGCTTTGCTTCAATTGAATATTTGAGACCTTCCCCTTTAATGGCAAGTAAACATTTTCTATTAATTAAATTAGCATTTAGTGTTAAATCAAAAAATATTTCGTTTGGAAAATTTGATGGCAATTTACCTACAATGCAAACCATTTTTGAATCTAAAATCAGTCTATTATATAATGCCATAAAGCCTTCATATTCATCTCTTGTTATTCTAGGTTCATTTGATTTTATATAAATATTTTCATCTATCGAGGAAATATTTATATACTCAGATGTTTCGTCTTTGATCCAAAAGTATTCATTAGGAATCCCATCTGATTCTAAACAATTATTAATAATAGTTCCATTAACTCCTCCTAGAAAACCAGTTGTAACAGATTTTTCATTGAGAGCATTTAAGAAATAGGTTAATTCTATACCTTCTCCACCTGGACCGTTAGAGATATAATTTGGCACATTGACAGCATTATTTTGAATGTGATTCAATGTAAACCTTCTTTTTAATAATGGATTAAAATCTACTGATAAAATCAAAACGTTCACCTCCAATAATATTATACCCTTAATCAACATTAAATGGGTATAATATATTAGGTTGATATATCTATAATATCAAATATAATTAATATATAAGAGTTAATATTAGGAAAAAGGAGCTGAATTATGAAAAATTATTCTTCATTTGACGTATTAGGACCAATAATGGTTGGCCCTTCAAGTTCTCACACTGCCGGTGCAGCTAGACTTGGAAAAATTGCAAGTGAGATTGCTGGACAAGGATTCTATAAAGTTGAATTTTACCTACATGGTTCATTTGCTAAAACCTATAAGGGACATGGTACTAATAAAGCATTAGTAGCTGGAATACTAGGATTTGAACCAGACGATGAAAGACTAAGGGATTCTTTTGATATTGCAAAATCTAAAAGTATTGATTATGAGTTTATTGAGTCTGATTTAGGATATGTCCATCCTAATACAGTAAAATTAGTATTCAAATATTTAAATAATGATGATTTTTATGTAATAGGATCATCTATTGGTGGCGGAAGCATTGTTATAATTAATATTAACGGTATTGAAATTGAATTTACAGGCAGTTACCCAACTATTATTGTCAAATATAAAGATAAAAAAGGTATGATTAGTAATATTACCTCCATTATTGCTGACGCTGAAGTTAATATTGCTTCAATGAAAGTAACAAGAGATAGGGATGACGCTACTATGATTTGTGAAATGGATTCCCAAATAGATGAGGATACAATTAATAATATCTCTAATATAGAAGATTTATCATATATTAGATTTATTAATACGAAGAGGAGTTGAAATTGTGTTCAATACAGGAAAAGAACTACTTAATTTATGTGAAGAAAAAAACTTAAAGATCTACGAACTTGTTATTGAAAAGGAACATACACTATCAGGGTTATCTTACGATGAAATAAAAAGCAAAATGAAAAATACTTTAGAAGTAATGAAGAATTCAGCTACTCAAGCATTAGATAAAGAAATCATTTCAGTATCAGGATTAACAGGTGGAAATTCTAAAAAGGTTGAATCATATAAAAACAATAAGACTTTTGCTGGTCCTTTTATTAATGGTGCAATGGCTAAAGCCTTTTCTACTTCAGAAGTTAATGCTTCCATGGGGAAAATATGCGCATCTCCAACTGCTGGAGCTTCTGGCATACTTCCAAGTGCCTTATTATCAGCACAAGAAAAAATGGATCTTACCGATGAAATCCTTGTAAATGCTCTCTTTACTGCAGCTGGAATTGGAGAAATAATAGCGAAAAATGCTACCGTTTCTGGAGCTGAAGGCGGATGCCAGGCAGAATGTGGTGTTGCTGCAGCCATGGCAGCAGGCGCGTTGGTAGAAATATCAGATGGTAGCCCAAGTCAAGCATTAAATGCAGCCGGTTTTGCTCTGACTAATATAATGGGGCTTGTGTGTGACCCTATTGCCGGGTTGGTTGAATACCCATGCAATCTAAGAAATGCTTCTGGTGTTGTGAATGCTTTTATTTCTGCTGATTTAGCCTTAGCTAATGTAGATGCATTGATTCCATTTGACGAAGTTGTTGAAGCTATGTACAAAGTAGGTAAAGCATTACCTGAATCCCTAAGGGAAACTGCTCTAGGAGGACTGGCAGCTACCCCTACAGGGAAAGAACTTGAAAAGAAAGTTATAAAATAAAAAAAGAATTATTATTCACTGTGACTTAATTGCAGAAAGCCGAAAAATGATAAAAATAAACGCTCTCGGTTTCGGAGATGAATAATTCTATAGCTCATTCCAGATAAAAATCCAACAGCTTTCAATATATTTGGGGTCTATCTCTAGGGTGTGAAAGCTGCTTAACGGATTTTTATCTTCCATTCGCTAAGAATTATAATCACTCCTGCAAATGTTCGCTTATTATTTTTATCATTTTTCTTAACTATACTGTTATTATCTTACTCTACTTTTTCCATTCTTCTTCTTACTGTATTTTCAATTAAATCTATCTTTTCAAAGGATTTAACTTTAGTTTCCCCTATAGAATACACATACAGTTTTATCTTTGGTTCAGTACCTGATGGTCTTATGGCATACCATGATCCATCATTAAGATAGTATTTTAATACATCTGATTTGCCAGCATCTGTTTGGTCATTAAGATAGTCAATAGTCTTTACTAGATGTAAGCCACCAACATTTTCTATTGGATTATGTCTTATATCTTCCATAATTCTTTTTATTTTCTGTTGCCCTTCAACACCCTCAAGAACTATTGAAATTAGTTTTTCACTATAGTACCCATATTCTTCATATATTTCTTCTAATACAGCTAATAAATTTTTTCCTTGTTTTTTATAATAAGCTGCCATCTCAGCAATAATCATTGAAGTTACAACAGCATCTTTATCCCTTACTAAGGAGCCATATAAGTAGCCAATGCTTTCTTCATATCCAAGTATAAATTCATATTCCTTTGTTATATCCCATTTATTAGGTAAAGCACATATATTTTTAAACCCAGTCAAAGTATCAAATGTTTTAACTCCATATTTATTTGCTATTGCCTTACCTAAATCTCCAGTAACTATACTCTTTACAATTGCAGGATTTTTTGGTAAGTTGTTTTTTAAGTTTCTACTGGATAATACATAGTTAACAATTAAAGCACCAGTTTGGTTGCCATTAATAAATGTATATCCATTACCATTCTTAACTTCTATAGCTACCCTATCACAATCAGGATCTGTAGCAATTAACAATTCAGCTCCAATTTCATTGCCAAACTTTTCAGCATATGCAAATGCCTTTGGATCCTCAGGATTTGGATACCCAACTGTAGTAAAGTTGGAATCAGGTTTTTCTTGTTCAGGAACTACTGTTACTTTAGTGAATCCTCTATCCTTTAGAATTCTCCGAACTGGAATATTGCCAGTACCATTTAATGGACTATATACAACATTTATTTCCTTATCAATATCTTCATTTATAGCCATTTTTAAGAGTTCTGAATTATATTCATCATCAATCTCTTGACCAATTACTTTGATTAAATCATTATTAATAGCAGTATCTTTATCCATTAATTTTACTTCGCTAAAACTATTAATTTCTGATATTTCATTAAGAATTTCATCTGCAATATTATCTAGTATTTGAGAACCTTCCTCCCAATAGACTTTGTATCCATTATAATCCTTAGGATTATGACTTGCAGTAACTACTACACCTGATATGCATCCTAGCTTTCTTACAGTATATGAAAGTAAAGGTGTTGATCTTAAATCATCAAAAAGATATGCTTTAATTCCATTTGCAGCTAGGACTCTAGCAGAAATTTCAGCAAATTCTTTAGAGTATTTTCTTACATCATAAGCAATAGCAACCCCTCTATCCATCGCTTCTTTCCCTTTATTAACTATTGTTTGAGCAAGTCCTTGTGTAGCTAAAGAAACAGTATATTTGTTCATTCTATTTGTACCTGCACCAATTTTACCTCTTAAGCCTGCAGTTCCAAATTTAAGATTCGTATAAAATCTGTCTTCAATTTCTTTTTCATCAGTTAAGGATTTTAATTCATTTTTTGTTTCTTCATCAAAGTATTCATTACTTAACCATTGATTGTATTTTTCTATGTATACCATTTTAATAATACACCCCCATTATAATCATGTTTTTTATATTATACCCTAATGAATTTGTAATTCACAATTCATAACCAAATCTATCTTTATGAATATACTAATTATTGTAATATATAATCCATTTTAGTTTATGAAAGAAGGTAATAATATTGGAATTTGAAAAATATAAGCAAATACAAAAGGTGCAACTTATTGTAATATTTTTAAATCTTGCCACTTCTGTTTCAAAGTTAGTCATGGGAAAAATTATTAATTCAGTTTCTATGACTGCTGATGGATTTCATTCTCTTGGTGATGGACTTAACAATGTTGTAGGTATGATTGGTGTATATTTTGCTTTTCAACCTAAAGACAGAAAACATCCTTATGGTCATCGTAAATTTGAAACAATGACTACTTTATTTATAGCTGGATTGCTTATAACTACCTCTATAAAGGTTTTGGTTGATGCTTATTATAGAATAATTAATCCAACAGCACCAAATGCCAATATGATTAGCTTTGTAGTAATGATATTTACAATATTTATTAATATAATAATAACCACTTATGAAAAAAGAAAAGGTCTTTTACTAAAAAGTGATTTCTTAGTTTCCGATGCAACTCATACACTAAGTGATGTACTTGTGTCTATATCAGTATTAGCGACTTTAATTGCTACAAAACTCGGGTTTCATTGGGTTGATATTGTAGTCTCTATATTTATTGCCTTACTAATTATTAAAGCAGCAATTGATATATTAAGAAGTGGTGCTGATGTTTTATGTGATGCCATAGTTCTTGAACCTGATGAAGTAGAAAAAATTGTATGTGAATTAAAGGAAGTCCATTCATGCCATAAGATACGCTCTAGAGGTGTTTCTGATGATATTCATTTGGACTTACATGTTGTAGTAAACAGTAATATGGCCCTTGAAAGAGCTCACAAATTAGCCCATGAAATAGATGAATTGCTAAAGATGAAGATTCCAGGAGTATCTGATGTGAATGTACATGTAGATCCATATTATATAAAAAGTCTTCCTATCAAATGATAAGAAGCTTTTTATTTTAGCAGTACTCTTATTTATTTTTAGTATTCCTGTTACTCTTTCTTTTAGATGCATATTGTGAACTAACGCGAGATCTGTATTTCTTAGGTATAGCATCAATATTAGCTGCTTTTTCAGTTTTCTTTGTTTTCTTTTCTACCCTTTTCCTTCCTTCTCCTTTTTCAATCATAGACTTTGATTTTAATTTTAGTTTTATTTTTCTTTCAATGAGAGATAAATCATCTTGTTCTCTAGGTGTTACTAAAGTAATAGCAATACCAGTATTTCCTATTCTACCTGTTCTACCTATTCGATGAATATAACTATCTACATCTCTTGGAATATCATAATTTATTACATGAGTAACGCCTTCTAAATCTATCCCTCTTGAAGCAATATCAGTAGCTACTAAAATCTGTAGCTTTAAGTCTCTTAATTTCTTCATAACTCGTTCTCGTTTTCCTTGTGATAAATCTCCATGTAGCTCATCGGAATTATATCCTTTAGCTAATAAATTATTGTTTAACTCAATTACCCTTTGTTTAGTACGGCAAAATATAATTACAATATATGGCCTCTGTTCATCAATAATTTTGCATAGAGTATCAAATTTATTAGTATCTGTAGTTTCTATAATGACTTGGCTTATTTCATCTAAGGTTACATTTTTACTCTCTATTTCGATAAGTGTAGGGTTCTTCATGAATCTCTTGCCTAAGCTTCTCACTTCATTTGGTATAGTAGCTGAGAATAACATAGTCTGCCTTGTATTTGGAGTTCTACTGATAATTACTTCTATATCATCAAGAAAACCCATCTTCAGTATTTCATCTGCCTCATCTAATACTAATATACTTAATTTCCCTAAATCAATATTGTCTCTTCTAATATGATCTAATAATCTTCCAGGTGTTGCAATTACTAAATGGATTCCGCTTTTTAGTCTATTTAATTGTCTTTCTACATCTTGACCACCGTAAGCAGCTAGTATTTTAAAATCTTTAGCTTCTGTTAATCTTTTTGCAACATCTGTAATTTGCAAAGCAAGCTCTCTTGTTGGCGTAATTATTAACCCTTGAACGCAATCCTTTTCTATATCTATACTCTGTATCAAAGGCAATAAGAAAGCTAAGGTTTTACCTGTACCAGTTTGTGCTTGAGCAATTATATCTTTCCCCTTAATTAATTCTGGAATAGCTTTTTCTTGTACAGGTGTAGGTACTTTTATTCCAATATTATTTAAAACTTCTACAACTTCTTTATTAATTCCTAATTCATTAAATGTTTGTTCCATATATTCTACCTTTCTTTAATTATTACTTGTATTATACCAATTAATTGAATAATTTAATAGGACTAAAGATTGTATCCTACAAATTCTTAATTTAAATGTTATAATTAATTTAAAGTATCATTAATATATAATTATTTTTATTTCAAAATATTTATAAGGAGGTTATAATGAATCATTATGTTTGTGTAATTGGAGCTGTAAACATAGATATATTTGGTACCCCCTATTCTCTCCTCAAAGCACATGATTCTAATCCTGGTAAAATTTTCACATCTTTAGGTGGTGTGGGTAGAAACATTGCTGAAAATTTGGGTAGAATGGGAATAAAAGTAGAGCTAATTTCAGTATTAGGTAAAGATAATTATGCAAAAAATGTTGTAGAAAACTCTAGTAATTTTAATATAGGAACAAGCCATTGCGAAATATTAGAGAATGAAAACACTTCTACTTATCTATGTATAAATAATGAGAAGGGTGAAATGCAACTAGCTTTATCAGATATGGGAATATATGAAAACTTAAGTCCTGACTTTTTGAACAAAAGACTTAGTATAATAAATAATTCTAAAGCATGTGTCATTGATACGAATATACCAAGCCTTTCCTTGAAATTTATTATGGATAATGTAAAAGTACCTATATTTTTAGATACTGTATCTACTACCAAGACAGAAAAGGTAAAAGATTTTATTCATAATATATATGCGCTAAAGCCAAATATATATGAGGCAGAAATACTTTCAGGAATGAGCATTAAGACTGAAGATGACTATAAAATTGCAACAAATATTATTTTAGACAAAGGTGTTAAAGAAATATACTTGACCTTAGGAGCTAAAGGGGTTTACTACACTGACGGTAAAACCTTTGGTAAACTACCTGCAATTTCTGAAGCAATAGTAAATACTACTGGAGCTGGTGACAGTTTCCTTGCAGGAGTTATATGGGCATATTTAAATAATTATGATATTTTATTGCGTAGTCAAACTGGTCTTGCAGCTTCATATATTACATCAAATTCAGATAAAACTGTAAGCGAAAACATGTCAGAAGAATATCTAAAACAAATAATAAAAAATAATTGGAGTAAATAATATGAAAAAATACTTGGCAATCTCAAATGAAGTAAAAATGGCAATTGAAAAAAACAAACCCGTAGTTGCTCTAGAATCAACAATTATTTCTCATGGTATGCCATATCCAAAAAATGTTGAAACAGCTTTAAAAGTAGAAGAAATAATAAGAAAAAATGGTGCAATTCCTGCAACAATTGCAATTATTAAAGGAAAATTATCAGTAGGTATTACACCTGAACAAATTGATTATTTAGGTAAGAAAGGATTAGACGTAATAAAATCTAGTAGAAGAGACATCCCAATTTTAGTTGCACGTGGAGAGGATGGTGCTACAACAGTTGCCGCTACTATGATAATTGCTAACTTAGCTGGGATTAAATTATTTGCTACAGGTGGAGTTGGTGGTGTCCATAGAGGCGCTGAAACTACTATGGATATATCTGCAGACTTAGAAGAACTATCTAGTACAAATGTATCTGTAATCTGTGCTGGTGCTAAATCAATATTGGATTTAGGTCTTACATTAGAATATTTAGAAACAAAAGGGGTCCCAGTAATTGGATATAGAACTGAAAATTTACCAGCCTTCTACACTAGAGAAAGCGGATTCAAAGTAAATTATAGACTAGATAGCCCTTTGGAAATAGCCAAAGCCCTTAAAGCTAAGGAAGAACTAAAGTTGAAAGGTGCAATGCTAATTACAAATCCTATTCCTGAAGAATACTCAATGGATAGAAATGAAATAGACAAAGTTATTAGGAATGCTATTGAAGAAGCAAACAATTTAGGGGTAAAAGGAAAAGACCTTACACCATTTTTGTTAGATAAGATTCAAAAAATAACAGAAGGAAGAAGCCTTGAAGCAAATATTCAATTAGTATACAACAATGCAAGACTAGGGGCTGAAATAGCTAAAGAATTAAGTAATTTATAACCATATAAAACAACTTATTGAAACTTTTAGATAGGCTTTTTTAAGTTTAGCAAATATCGAATTAAAATCTTTGTATAATAAATAAAAGGGTGAATTTATTATCCACCCTTTATTTATATATTCTATAAACTTGTATTGCTTGACCCTAGAACATCTTTAATCTTATGTTGTACCATATCCTTTATTGCTAATCTTGCTGGTCCTAAGTATTTTCTTGGATCGAAGTCTGATGGGTTTTCAATAAAATGTTTTCTTACAGCAGCTGTCATTGCTAATCTTAAATCAGTATCTATATTTATTTTACATACCCCTAATTTAGCTGCTCTTCTAAGCATTTCTTCCGGTACTCCTTGTGCACCTGGAATATCCCCACCATATTTATTACACATATCTACGAATTCAGGCAATACTGTTGAAGCTCCATGTAATACTAGTGGAAAACCTTCTAATTTATTAGTAATGATTTCAAGTCTTTTAAAGTCAAGCTTTGGTTCTCCTTTAAATTTATATGCACCATGACTTGTTCCTATAGCTATTGCTAGGGAATCCACACCTGTTCTTTCCACAAATTCTACCGCTTCATCAGGATCAGTATATGTGGCATCTTCTTTGGACACATTAACATCATCTTCAACACCTGCTAATTTGCCAAGTTCAGCTTCTGCAACTACTCCATGAGCATGAGCATAATCAACTACCTGCTTAGTTAGTTTTATATTCTCTTCAAAAGGTAAATATGAAGCATCAATCATAACTGATGTAAATCCATCATCTATACATTGTTTACATATTTCGAAGTTTTCACCATGATCAAGATGAAGTACTATATCAAGACCACTATCAGCAACTGCTGCTTCTACTAATTTTTTTAAATAAATTGGACTTGCATATTTTCTTGCACCTGCTGAAACCTGAAGTATTAACTGAGAATTCTCTTCTTTTGCAGCTTCCACTATGCCTTGAATAATTTCCATATTGTTTACATTGAATGCACCAATAGCATAGCCACCTTCATAAGCTTTTTTGAACATTTCTGTTGAAGTAACTAAACCCATTTTTAAAACCTCCTATAAATAATATAGTTTTTTATATTAACACTACTTATTAAAGATAACCAAATTGTAACAGTCATCCTTATTATAAATAACATTTGATAAATTGGCAACTAAGGAAAATTTTTAAACTCTAACCATTAGTTCCATTTCTCTGTCCAGTTTTGAATTTCTACCATTACTTTTTGTAAATCCTTACCCTTCCCAGTTAATTCATATTCAATTCTAACAGGGGTTTCAGGATATACATGTCTTGTGATTATTCCTTGTTGTTCCAATTCCTTAAATCTTTCAGTTAGCATACGAGCACTTATGTTTGGTATTGCTATTTCAATATCTGTAAATCTTTTATTACCACTTAAAAGTGTTTGTATGATTAATCCTGTCCATCTCTTTCCAAGTAGTTCAAATGCTTTTTCAAACTTCGGACACAATTTATATTTTTCATTATTATCCATATATATCACCTATTATTATTATACCATATCAAGTTACAAATAGTAACTAGCTATAATATAATAATTCCTTCGTTTTATAAAATTTTAGTTATTCAACACTATCCTAATTAAAAGTTTGGATTACTTTATAGGATTCGAAGCTATTTTCAATATTGTATATTTCTTTTAGTTTTAATATACTATTATTAGGTATTGATTTTCTTGAGGAGGGTTCTTATGGAAAGGTATGAAAAACAAATGCTTTATGGTGAAATTGGTATAGAAGGTCAAAAAAAACTACTGACTAAAAAGGCTGTAATAATTGGTTGTGGCGCTTTAGGTACTGTTATAGCAAATAATCTAGTTCGCTCTGGTATTGGGTACATCAAAATCGTTGACAGAGATTATATCGAAATTTCAAACCTTAATAGACAGATTTTATATGATGAAGAGGATATTAAAGAAAACCTTCCTAAAGCAATTGCTGCTGAGAAAAAACTTAAAAAAATAAATTCTGATATTGAAATAACAAGTCTTATTGCTGATGTAAATTCTGTTAATATTGAAGATATATGCAAAGGTATGGATATAATACTTGATGGTACAGATAATCTTCAAACTAGATATTTGATTAACGACACAGCTATTAAGTTAAATATCCCATGGGTTTACGGAGCAGTAATTGGAAGCTCTGGAATTGTACATACTATTATTCCTCATGAAACTCCTTGCTTAAGATGTATGTTCCCTAAAATACCACCAATTGGTTCTGTGGAGACCTGTGATACAGCAGGAGTTCTTAATATGATTACGTCTATAGTTGCCTCAATGGAATCCATGGAAGCTATAAAAATACTCTTAAACCAAAATGAGAATATTATAAAAGGATTACAATTTATGGATATATGGACTAATGATTATGAATATATAGATATGAAAATTGATGAGAATTGTATTGCTTGCGGAAATAATAAATTCGAGTTCCTAGAATTAAACAAAGAAGAAGCTGTATATATTTGTGGTAAAAACAGCATACAAATAAACCCTATACAGAAAAACATATCTGCAGAAAAAATTGTACAAAAACTCAAGTCATTAAATATTGATGTTATACAAAATGCATATTTTATAAAGTTTCTAGTTGAAGATGTGCAAATGACTCTATTTTATGATGGGAGAGCAATTATTAAAAACACTGATGATATAAACAGAGCCACATCTTTATATTCTAGATATATAGGTAATTGACAAAGTCAATTTCTTATTAATCTCACATGATTTGGTATATTATCCGATTTAAATTCTAAAGATATTGGTGGATTAAGATTATATTTGTACAATAAACTATTTAATGCATTTATCTCAATCTCTGAAGGTTCAATATGTAAATCATAAAATCCATCATTGGAATGTAAGTGAATATATGCTAAATAATCTTTCAACTCTTTTATCCACTTCTCCAAGCTTACTGTGCCAAGTCTAGCATGGCCTAAATCAAGATTGATTTTTATTTTTGGCATGCTTATAGTGCTAATTAAATCCTTGAGCATTTCTGGAGTATTTTCGAAAATATTTTCAATTACAATGATACCATTAAATTCATCAATTTCTATTAACAATGATTCCCAAAATTCTCTTGCTTGCAAATTATTTAAGTTGGCAATATTTGGCTCATTTAACCAAGGTATTATCTGACTATGAAATATAACATAATCAATATCTAATTCAATAGCAATTCTCATAGTTTTAAGATACTTATCGTAACTTACTCTTCTAATATCCAAATCTGGACTAGAAGGCTTTAGGTCGAGGAAAGGTCCATGTAAAGCTTTTGTATGTTTGAAACTCTTGAGCAATTCTCTGTATCTAGTAACTAGTTCTTCAATTTGTTCATTTGTTAAATTTGGATCTGTAAAGTCTTGAATTTCAACACCTATGTTTAGTTTATTAAACTCATCCATATTAAATTCATCAATAGTAGATATACACTTTAGAATGTCCTTTTTCATGGTTTCACCTCAAATATTTAATCTATTAATGGTAATTAAGTTTCTTAATAAATTTATACCCATCGTCAACGGATATAATACTTAAACTTCCATTATCAGCTTTAAATTTAAAGAAATAAGCTGGATTATCGAATACCCATGAACATATAATTCTAATAATACCTTCGTGTGTAATTAGTAATGTATTCTTATCTTTTAAAATTAATTCTACTAAAAATTCTTCTACTCTTTTATAGACTGTATTTATGCTTTCGCCCTTAAGAATACTATAAGTATACGGGTCTTCAATCCATTGTTTAGACTCCAAAGGGTACAACCTAGTTAGTTCTTCATAGGCTAAACCAGTAAATATGCCAAAGTCAATTTCTGCAATTCTTGGCTCTTTTACACCCTCTAGTCCAAGATACTGCCTTGTTTCATTTGTTCTTGTCAATGGACTATAGTACACATTTCCAAATTCATACTTTTTTAAGGATTCTTTTGTTCTTGTGATTTGTTTTTTACCATATTCAGTTAATTGAGTATTATAATTACTAAATACTTTTTTAATATTATCTTCTGATTCACCGTGTCGTATCATTATTATATCCATGCCAAAACTCCCAAATAAGCCATTAACGATAATGACTCGCCTATTTCTACAATAGCACCATAAGTATCTCCAGTCATGCCACCAATCTTTTTATAAGACCACTTTGAAAATAACTCCCCAAATATAAATGTTATAATTAAAGGAATTATATAAGAAATATTTAAAATCAACAATATTGTTATATATAAAGTCCAACAGTACAATATAAGTCTTCCTGGATTACTCTTATTAAACATATCTCCCAAACCTCCAGGTCTTGCTGTCTTCTTTGTAGATATAATCCTAATCAATACTATTCTACTATTCACCATTGATAATATAAGTGCCAGTGGCAATGAATCAGAAAAACTAGAGATAATTACATATTTGGATAATAAAATCATAATAATAGAGATAGCACCAAATGTTCCTACTCTACTATCCTTCATTATCTCTAAAGATCTTTCTCTATCTCTACTAGATAAAAAGCCATCAAAGGTATCGGAAAGACCATCAATATGTATTCCGCCAGTTAAATAAATCATCATGAAGACCGCAGCTAAACTTGCTATATTTAAATTTGATTTTAGTAAAATATAATACATAAGGCTTGATAAAACCCCAATAATTCCACCTACTAATGGATAGAAAAATATACAATATTTTATGTTTTCCTCATTAAAGTCGACTTCTTTATTTATTGGAATTCTTGAAAAAAACTGAAAGGCTAATATTAAACCATCTATCATTTGATTCTCACCGGTATGCCACAACACACCAAGTAAACGTGGTCTACTATTGCTGCGACCTTTTGATTTACCCTCCCTTGGATATCTCTAAATACCCTTGCTATATGGTTATCAGGCACAATAGAATCTCCTACTTCATTTGTTACTATTATAAGATTGTCTTCCTTTTCTTTTATCATATCTATTAATGATACTATTTCTCCTATTATTGTATCTTCAATTTCCTTTTGCATATCATAATCAATATATTCTGCGTCCTTAGTAATATCAAACATAATATTAGAGGATAATACAGTGATACAATCTATAATATAATTCTCTTCATCACCAATAGCATCTACTAGATTGTAGTTTCCTTCAAATGTTCTCCATTCCTGAGGTCTACTCTTCTTATGTAAATCAACTCTTTCTTGCATCTCATCATCATGTACTCTAGATGTTGCAATATATACAACGTCATTTTTTTCATTATATAAACTTTCTGCAAATGTACTTTTCCCGCTTCTTGCTCCGCCTGTAATTAAATAAACCATATAATTCCCTTTCTATTTTATAATTTTATATATTAAATAAAAAAAATAATAGATATACTTATTTATTATATCATTTAAAATTCCTATTTCATTGTATCTTTAATTACTCTTAATGCATTTTTATGCGTAAATTTCTCGATTAAATCATCATTCCAACCATTTTTCTTAAGGGCTTCAAATAGATAAGGAATATTTTCTACATTATTAATTTCTAAATTTCCACTAGTCCCATCAAAATCTGTTCCTAAAGCTATTACTTCTTCTCCACCTATATTTTTTATGTGATTCAAATGTTTTACCATTAATGCTATAGTACTATCTTTAAGTTTAATATCTTCATTTAAAAAGCTTGGAGCAAAGTTTAAACCTGTTACTCCTCCTTTATTTGCTAAAGCTCTTATCATATCATCCGTTAAATTCCTTTTATGCGGTGAAAGTGATCTTGCATTAGAATGTGATGCTATGAATGGTTTTTTGCTAATCTTTGCTACATCATAAAAACCACCATCAGATAGATGGGAAACGTCTATTATCATACCTATTTCATTCATATATTCTACTGCTTCTTTACCAAACTCTTTCAGGCCTTTACTCATTATAGATGAATCATCTGAATTAGGATATCCAAAGCAGTTTTCAAAATTCCAAGTTAAACTAATTAACCTAATACCTTTATTATAATATTGTTTAAGTTTGTCAAGTCTATCATCTACGCTTCTTCCATCTTCAATAGTAAGTATTGCAGACATTTTCCCTTCAGAATGATTCCTTATAATATCATCATGATTATATGCCATAGAAATAATATCATTATTTCCATTGACTTCACTTTCTAAAGCTCTAATACAATTGTCAATATAAATATCATCTTCAACATACTCCCTGTTTGATTCTGCAAACATTTCCTTTTGCAATAAAAATATTGCAAAAAACTGTGCCATTGTACCTGCTTTTTTCATTCTTGTAAAATCAATACTAGCTATCGTATTTGAGGACAATGTCTGTGTACCACTTGCATCAGGGACTAACATAAGAGTATCACAATGTAAATCAATATATTTCATAGCTTACCTCCATTAATATTAATAATAATTTAATTATACACTATTGTATATTTATTTGTATAAACATTTAGAAATCTACCATAATTGTATAATGTTTTATCGATTTATTAAAAGTATATTCATTTATTATATATTTATTGATATAATTATAGATATAAGCACAATTAACAAAATTCAGACACTAAAATTCAAAATTAAGGATTTGCTTAACTATTAAACTAAGCAATAACCATTACATTTAGGATATTAAAATATGTTTATGTTAATATTTTAACCTATATAAGATTTAATGACAGAATAGTAATATCAAAGGTTTTAAATTATTATGAACTCTATAAAGTTATCCTAAGGAGTGATTAAATGACGATTGAAAAATTAAAATCAATGATAGAAAAAAGTGATAATATAGTATTTTTTGGTGGTGCAGGAGTATCTACAGAAAGTGGAATACCTGATTTCAGATCCGAAACAGGTTTATACTCTAATTCTAAGAAGAAAAGGCGTGGTCCTAAGTATATCTATACTTATAAATATTATGAAGAAAACAAAGAAGAATATCTTTTACACTATAAGAAAAATATGATTGATACGGTAAAAAACTCTGTAAGAGAACCAAATGCTGCACATAAGGCACTAACTGAACTTGAAAAAAGGGGTAAGCTTAAAGTAATCATTACACAAAATGTAGATGGTTTACATCAGAAAGCCGGCTCAAAAAAAATAATAGAACTTCATGGTTCTACTAATAGATGTTTCTGTGAGGACTGTAATGCTAAATATAGCCTTATTTATTTTTTAAATGCTAGACATATTGCTAAATGTGAAAAATGTGGTGGCCTTGTGAGGCCTGATATAGTAATGTATGGTGAAAAGCTTGATGATAATCTTCTAGAAGAAGCTAGAAATTATGTTTCAAATTCTGATTTGTTTATTGTAGGAGGAACATCGTTAGTTGTTTATCCAGCTGCTGGTTTATTAAGGTATTATAAAGGTGACAAACTTGTTATAATCAACAAAACGGAAACTAAATTTGACTATAAAGCAAATTTATTATTTAATGATAATATCGGGGAAATACTAAGTAGTGTTGTTTAAAATTACTATTTAGATTTCCTGCTATTGCTTTAAATACTACTTCTGATGTAATAATATTTGTTGCTCTATCAGTTATAGTAAATATCCTTCTTAATACTAAAATTAAGAAGGATATTGTTTTTAATTTCCTTGAACAGGCTCTATTACAGTAGATGGATCATCTGAAATTTTATATATAAATAATCCAGTAAATCCAAATATAATAACCACTATAGGTGTTAGATAATTAAATACTGCATATCTTGCATATTCCCATGTTGAAACTCCTAATATCCCTGTAAGGAAAATACCGCAAGTATTCCATGGAACTAATGCAGAAGTTACTGTACCTGAGCCTTCTAGTACAGTAGAAAGAAGTTTAGGATGTAAACCCTTTTCACGATATGCATTAGCAAACATTCTACCTGGAACAATAACAGATATGTATTGTTCTGGCATTGTAGCATTACAGAAGAAACAAGTAAATACTGTGGTTGCCATTAAACCACCAGCTGACT
The DNA here is from genome assembly GCA_028708575.1 of Tissierellia bacterium. Classification (GTDB taxonomy): domain Bacteria; phylum Bacillota; class Clostridia; order Tissierellales; family Tissierellaceae; genus UBA3583. The sequence continues at coordinate 97,968 of JAQVYQ010000001.1, read as the reverse complement.
TAACTCTTTTAAATAATTCATTGACTATGACTTCTAATTGCCCAGTTTTATCCATTATACCACCAAACATCATAGCTATTATTGTCAATGAAATAGAATACATCATACCCTCTAATCCACCAGCAGTTAAAAGCTCATCAATAATTACTAATCCAGTTTCTGAAACATATCCACCATGAGCTGCAGAGATTAATGAACCAAAATCAGCCCCTTGCATTATAATACCAAAAACAGCTCCTAAAATAATACCTACTGTAATCCCAGGTATAGCAGGTGTTTTAAATGCCATAGATAAGATTACAGCTACTGGTGGAATTAATAGTAATGGTGATATATTAAAATTAGCAGCTAATCCTTCTCTAATTATATTAATTGAAGAAATATCAGTACTCCCAACACCATACTGAAATCCTGCTATTAAAAAGAATGCTAATGTAATTCCATATGAAACTATAGTTGTTGGCATCATTCCTTTAACATGTGTAAAAACGTCCGTACCTGAAACAGCTGGAGCTAAATTTGTTGTGTCGGATAAAGGTGACATTTTATCACCAAAATAGGCTCCCGATATAATTGCACCTGCAGCAATTGAAGCTGGTATGCCTAACCCCCTAGCAACTCCCATTAATGCTATTCCTATTGTTCCTGCAGTTCCCCAACTAGTTCCTGTTGCAAGGGAAGTAATTGAACAAATTAGTACAGTTGCTATTAAAAAGTTATTAGGTTTTAGTATTGCTAATCCATAATAAATCATAGTAGGAACTACTCCCGATATTAACCAAATGCCAATAAGTACTCCAATTATAACCAATATTATAATTGCTTGTAATGCTTGATAAATCCCATCAAACATAGATTTTTCAATTTCATCCCAAGAGTACCCAATTTTAAATGAAATCAATATTGCAAATAAAGTTCCAACTAACATTGGCACATGTGGATCTGTTCCGTATTTCACAATACTAACTGCCATAACTAAAATTAAAAATGAAAATGAAAATAATGCTTCCCATAAATAAGGTTTACGAGCTGTTTTCTTTTCTTTCATATTTACTATCGTCCTCCCCTAATATTAAATTATTTTTCCACCATCATAGGTTTCACCGCCAGCATCTGGCATAATTTTGTATCCTTCTGTCCAAAGTGTCTTGTATTTTAAAGCTTGAGAGTGTATATTATCAATCTTTTTTGGTAATGCTTTCTTTATTTTGCCTGGTACACCTACTACTAAAGAATATGGTGGAATAATTTCATTCTCTTTCACAATAGCCCCTGCCGCTATAATACTTCCTTTGCCTATAACAGCTCCAGTTAAAATAATAGCACCCATGCCAATTAAGCAATGATCTTCAATTATGCATCCATGAAGAATGGCAGCATGACCTACAGTTACATAGTCACCAATTATAGCAGGATATTCATCTGCAACGTGAACTACAGAGTTGTCTTGAATATTTGTATACTGCCCAATTTTTATATAATTTACATCCCCTCTTATTACGGTATTGTACCATATACTAGAGTACTCTTCCAGAACTACATCTCCAATAACATGAGCTCCCTCAGCAATATATACTTTCTTGCTAATATTTGGTAATTTCCCTTCGAATTCTTTTATCAATTATTATACCTCCATAGTAAGTTATTCTATCATTTCAAACTACTTAATATCAACAGAAATATAATAAAATTATATAAGTATATTTCTTCAATTCTTCTTAATTTCTTAACATTTTTCCGTTAGCTATAAGAATTTTCATTTGGGTTTAATATAAAAATTCAATCTTACATCGTAATTATATTTCCGCCTAATGATTCTGCTGTATCAGGACTACATGTGGTAAAAATTACTTGATGATTTAATGAAAATCCATTTATTAATTTAATTGCCATTTCTTTTCTTTCTGGATCCAAATCTACTAGACAATCATCAAGTATAAGAAATCCTTTATCATCCCCTAATATATGCTCTAAAATTGACAATCTTAGAGACAATGCAACTGAATCATAAGTTCCACTGGATAATAAATCTATTGGCATTATTAATTCATCAGCTTTACTTATTCCTATATTTAAAGCACCTTCAATATAGGATGATTTATAATTACCATTGGTAAGTATTTCAAGGTATTTAGAAAAAGTATTTATTAATGGTGTAAAGGAATTTTCATCAGCTTTTTCACGAGCAGTATCAAATGCTTCTTTTATTTTTAATAGTTTATTACCCTTGTCAATATTTTTATTAAATTCTTTTATGCTAAGATTATAATCACTTACAAGTTCTTCATAAGTTATATCTGGTAATTCTCTTTCACAATCATAATAGTTTTCTCTTAGTTGTTTAAGATTTTCTTGCTTTAAATCATATTTATTTCGAATCTCAGATAATTCTCTTCTAAAATCTTCAGATGTTATAAACTTTTCAGGTAGCGGTTTTAAAGAATTCAATCTCTCATTTAATCTGTTTTTTTCAAACATAATATTAGCTACCTTATTAAAAAGTCCTGAAGTATCCCCATAAATCTTTTCCCAACTGGAAACATTACTATCACATAATCGCTTTTCAGATGACTTGTCTAACTTTTTTTCATTTAACTTAATTATATCTGACTCAATAGTATCAATACTTCTCACAAAGCTTAAATCACCAAAAGCATCTATTTTTTCCTTCAATTCGTCATAAGAGTAATCCCCTAGAAAATTCTCAATTTTATCATTATTTGATTTTATTTTAGAATTTAATAAATCTAACTGATCCTTATTTGTCTTTGCTTCAGCAATAGTAGATACATTTAATTTAGATAAGACTCCATTGAAATTTCTCTTATGCTTTTCAAAATCCAATCTTAATTCATTAAAATCCTGGTCCCCTGTTTTTAACTCTATTTGAAACAAATCTTTAGATTCTAATCTAATGTATCCATTTGCTCTAAATTCCTTATCTACATCTATAGGACTAGCTTCTTCTAAATCTTTAATAATCATTAATGGAGATTCTCCATTGTAATATTTAAGTTGCCCAATTATTATACCTGCATTTATCATTGCTTCGGTTTTAACCATTTCATTATAGCTGTTCTGTAGCAAATCAATATCATCTTCTGTTATTGGGTTTATCTTCGATATTTCAATTTTTATCAAATTTATATCATCAATTAAAATATCTACTTTTATCAAAATTTCATTTAAGAAATTTTTCTCTAGTAGAATCTTTGCTTGTTCCTTCTCTAAATTTAAGTCCTCTATTAATTTATTTATACTATTAATATCTTCCTCTAGTTGAACTAATCTCATCTTATTCTGTGGCCATTGCTCATTTATTATTGACAAAGAATCCAGCTCTTTTGATATGCTCTCAAGCTTTGGTTCAAGTACTAATCTTTGAGTAACATCCTCCTCTAGTTCTTCCATAGATTCCTTTTTTAATTTCAAATCATTAATTTCTTTTTCTGCAAACTTTAAATCTACTCTTGCCTTTTCAAATTCGTCTTCAGCTTTATTTGCCAGATCCATATTTTGTTTTATGTTTTCTTTATTATAAAAGCTTTCAAGAATTTTCCCAACTTCTCTTTTATAAGGATTTGATATCCCTCTACCATTTTTTGGAGTGTTTCTTTCTATGTCCCAATTATTCAAGCATTCTTTTATTTCATCTTCAATTCTATTTCCTAATTTTTCTACAGAAACACCATCTAACTCCATTATAGTTTTTCTTAATAATGTACTAACTTCACTTGTTTCTTCTTCATTTCTTACTATATTTTCTATCGCTCTTTTTATATCATTTTGTTTAGCAAATAATAAGGTGCTATATGTACCTTGCCCAAATCCCAAGACGGAATTTAGTTCCTTTTCTATCTCTTCCTCATTTTTTATTACATCACCTGAAGGTTTTATAAACTCTGCAGAGTGTGACTCACCCCACTCTTTTTTTAAAGTATATTCTTTCCTATTATCATCTATTATTAAGGTGCCATCTATACTGTCTCCATCTGGTAGTGGCATAAATCTATCTCTGAAATTACTATCTCTCTTCATAAGTCTACTTTTCATAAAAAGTACCGAATGAATGCCTTCAATAACAGTGCTCTTTCCAGCCTCATTAGGGCCTAAGATTACATTTAGTCCACCTTCGAATTCTAATTCTTTATCTTTTAAACCAGCAAAACGTCTACAGGAGTATTTTTTTATTATCACTCTTTCACCTCCATTATTAACTCATATGCTAGTTGTAATGTATCTTCATCATCAGCTAATGCAAGTAAAAATTCCTGCGGGAATGACTTTTCTGAAAATTCTTTATAAATCTTCTCAGAGGTTACTTTAATACCTAGTTCATTGATATCTGTTATTAGGTAAGCTAGTTCATTATTTAATCTTTCATGAACTTTATAATAATAGTCCATTATGTATTCATCTATTCTACCCTTCAAGCTAATCCTTGCAATAGTCATACTAGGGTTATTAACCATTAAATCATCAATTATATTATCGATATCGTCTTCATCCTTTATTTCATATTCTTTGTCTACGAATTTATATGTGCCCGTAACTATTCTTTTTGCAGATATGCTTTTTTCATTGTCAATAGTAATTATCCATGCATTACCCTCATGTTTGCAGTCAAGACCATCTGGCTCAGGAGTACCAGAATTAAAAACCTTAATATCAGTTACATTGTCCTGCTCAGGATACGGAATATGTGTATGCCCTAACAACCATAAGTCCATAGGTATATCGTTGAGTTCTTGCAAAGTCATGCTATAATACTGGTTTTTCAAATCAGGTGAAATATCAGTTATTGCTCCATGTCCTATTCCAATATTTATCATATTTTCATCTAGTTTCTCTTGTTTGATCCAATCTAAATTATTCTTATCTGAGTGTTTTGAATGACATGGAGCAGGGTAAATCATAGCATTTATCCCATAATCGTCTAATGAGTATGGTTTTTCTTCGTTTAATAAGATTATATTATCCGATAAATTATTTGCCAAGTAAGTCCATAAGTCAATCATCCCATTATCATAATCATGATTTCCTGGCAATACTAAAATACATTGACCAATAAAAGTGTTTAATGCATCTGAAACTTCACTAATTATTTTCTTGTTTATTCCATTAACTTTATCAAACAAATCGCCTGCAATTACAAAAATATTGCTTTCTGAATCATTAGCCATTTTTATCATATTAGATAATGTATCTATTCTTGATTTTCGTAAATCATCTTTTAAAAAATCTGGATATCTATTAAACAACATTCCAATATGTAAATCAGCAGTATGAAATATCTTTATTTTTTTATCAATCATTTTGCACCTCCAAAATAAAGCTTAAAATTCATTAACCTAATTATAAAGTATATCCTCTACTTATTCAAATGCAGATTAACAATTGCTATAAAATAGCTACTATGGAAATGTTAAATATAGTTTTTTTAAATTTTCTATAGTTCTATGATTTAAAAAAACATGATAATAATTTTCATTTCCTATAAAAAAGAGCATTCAATAAAAACTTAATGAATGCTCTTTTTTAATCTTCTATTAAAATTTGTGAACAAATAGTCCGCTCATAAGCTTAGGTTCAAACCAAGTAGACTTTGGAGGCATGACCTTGTTAATATCACTTACTGCCGTTATTTCTTCAATTTGAGTAGGATACAGTAAGAATGCTACTTGCATATCATCATTTAATCGGTTGATTATAGTGCCTATCATACCTTCCCCACCATAAAATTCAATTCTATTATCAACCCGAGGATCCTCAATTCCAAGTATTGGTGCTAATATATTATTTTGCAATATTGAAGCATCTAAACAATCAATTTCATCAGCATTATTAAATATATCTTTCTTAGGGATTATCTTATAGGCTTTATCTTTGAAAGCCACAGCAATTTCATGTTTCTTCATAGGTTGTGTCAAAGATTTTAACGGCTCAATATCGAAACCTTTAGAAACCTTCTCTAAGAATTGTTCTTCACTATTTCCATTCAAATCCTTAACTATTCTATTGTAAGGCATTATATAAAGCTCATCACCTGGAAATATGACTGACAAAAAGTAGTTAAATTCCTCTTCACCTGTATAATCTGTATTTTCTTCTCTCATTGTCAATCCAACTTTATAAGAAGAAGCTGTTCTATGATGTCCATCTGCTATATATAAGCTATCAATATCTTTAAATACTTTTTGTATGTTTTGAATACTATTCCCATCATCTACAACCCAAAGAATTTGCTTAACTCCATCTTCAGATGTAAAATTGTACACTGGTTGATTATTCGATGTCCAGTTTTCAATAAATCTATTTAATTCGCCCTTCTTTTTATAAAATAAGAATACAGGTTCAGTATTCGCTTGAGTAGCATAAAAATGATTTATTCTGTCCTTTTCTTTATCAACTCTAGTAAATTCATGTCTCTTAATTCTACCTTCACCATAATCATCTATAGCGATACAACCCACTATACCATTTTGTTCTCTTCCATTCATAATTTGTCTATATATATATAATACCTTTTTTCCCTCTTCAACTAGATATCCTTTGTCAATAAAATCTTGAAGTGCTTTCCCTGCATTCTTATATACTTCATTAGAATATGGATTTGTATCTTCAGGCATATCAATCTCCGGTCTAATAATATGAACAAAGGAAAGTGGATTCTCATTACCTATTTCTAAAGCATTATTATGACTTAATACATCATATGGTTTAGAAGCTATCCTATTTTCCAATCCTTTTTCAGGTCTATATCCTCTAAATGGTTTAATCGTAATCATATTTACCTCCTAATTTACCTTGTATTTTACTTGTTTACAAAACTCATCAACTATATCTATTATTTCATCACCAATTCTTTCTTGGGCTTCTGCCGTAGCAGCACCTATATGAGGAGTACAAGATACTTTAGGATGATTACAAATATCTAAATTTGGATTTGGTTCATCAATATATACATCTAGACCAGCCCCTGCTACTTTATTTGTATTAAGCATATCTAATAGTGCTCTCTCATCAATAATTCCCCCTCTAGAAGCATTTACTATAAACACCCCATCTTTCATTAGAGAAAATTCCTTCACTCCTATAAGTGGTTCACCTGTTGCTGGAACATGAAGTGAAATATAATCAGCACTTTCTAAAACCTCATTTAAAGTATGGTATTGATATTTATTATCTTCTTTAATATATTTATCATAAAATATAACCTTCATACCAAGAGCTGTTGCTTTATCAGCTAGGGCCTTTCCTATTCTACCAAATCCAATAATACCAAGTGTCTTTCCATAAATATCAACTCCAGTATATGATTTCTTATTCCAAGCTCCTTCACTCATTGTAACTTTTGAAATAGGTATAAACCTTGAAAGACCAATTATATGACCTAGTACTAATTCAGCAACAGAATTACTACTAGCATTTGGAGTGTTTCTTACATCAATTCCTTTTTCATTTGCATACTTAAGGTCAATATTATCTAAACCAACTCCAGCTCTTACTATTAGCTTTAACTTTGTACCAATTGCGGCATCAATAACTTCTTTATTCACCTTAGTTGCAGATCTAACAATAAGAATATCATAATCTTTAATTACTTCTAATAGTTCATCCTTATCATAGTGATTAGTTTCTACTTCTATATCTTCTTCTTTAAATTTTTTTACGGCTTTTATATCTAAGCCATCATTTGCTAAAATTTTCATTTTGATCATCCCCTATTATTAGATTCCTAATATATCTTCAATATTGTTTAATAGCTCATTTATATCCTCAATCTGTGTATCTGCCATATGAGCTATCCTAAATGTTTCTTCCTTTAAATCTCCATAGCCATTGGATATCATCATACCTCTTTTTTTAAGTTCATTATTTAAATCTGCAACATTAATATTTCTAGTATTTTTTACTGCTGTTACTGTTCTAGATAGATATTTTTCGTCTCCGAATAAATCAAATTTATCTTTTGCCCAGTTTTGAACTATTCCAGCCATATCTGAATGCCTTTTATATCTGTTTTCAATACCTTCCACATTTAAAATATAATCAAGTTGATAATCTAATGCAAACATATGAGGAATTGAAGGCGTTGAAGGGTATTGATAATCCTTTTTTATTATATATTTATAAAGATTTAATAAATCAAAGTAATATCCTCTATTTTTTACTGTTTTAGCTCTTTCTATAGCCTTTTCTGAAAATGTACATATTGAAAGACCTGCTGGAATTCCTAAACATTTTTGGCTAGATGTAATTACTATATCTATACCTAATTCATCTATATTAACCTTGTGCCCACCAGCTGAACTTACCATATCTACACAGAAGACAACTTCTGGATATTTATTTAATACTTCTGCTATTTTTTCTATTGGATTTGCTATGCCTGTAGACGTCTCATTGTGTGTGATAGCAACTAAATCATATTTCCCAGTTTTTAATACTTTATCAATATCATCTGGATTTGTAGCCTTGCCCATCTCTACTTCAAATAAATCAGCTTCTACATTATTAAATATTGCCATTTCATACCAACGCTTGCCAAAAGCACCTATAGAAAAGACTGCTGCTCTTTTAGCTGTACAAGATCTAATGGCACCTTCCATAAGTCCAGAACCTGATGATGTTGATAGCAAGATTTCATCCTTAGTATTCCAGACTTTTTTCATCTTCTCTGATATATTCCTTTGTAGATTTGATGCGTCTTTAGTTCTGTGTCCTATTTGAGGTGTTGCCATTTTTTCTAGCACATCTTCTCTTACATCTACCGGACCTGGTATAAATAATTTCGTATGCATTTTTATTCCTCCTTATAATCGTAGTCAAAAAAAATAAGCTCTCATCCCTAAATAATAAGGGACGAGAGCAGATCTCACGCGTTACCACCCAAATTAACAGACAAATATCATCTGTTCACTCGATACCTTTATCGCAAGGTTTACGTCTTACTTTTTTCGTAAGAAACTCAGAAATGGATTCATTAGCTTATCTACAAATTCTCACCAACCATTTGCTCTCTTTTAGATAATTTCTAATTACTACTTTTCTTCATTGTCAAATATAATTTTAAATAGTATAATCTCTCAATTCCATTTGATTCCTTATAATCACATACCAATGTGATTAGTCTTACAAAATTCAAGATTTATACATTTGTATCACATATAAAAAAATCTCACATCCCTATAATAAGGGACGAGAGATTAACTTCCGCGTTGCCACCCAAATTAACAGACAAATATCATCTGTTCACTCGATACCTTTATCGCAAGGTGTGCGTCTTACTTATTTCGTAAGAAACTCAGAAATGGATTCATTAGCTTATCTACAAATTCTCACCGACCATTTGCTCTCTTCTAGATAATTTCTAATTACTATTTTTCTTCATTGCATTTTATTATTTAAAGATGATTATATGTTTTATAATTTAAAATGTCAAGCGTTTTTTTAAAATATTTAACACTATTTTAATATGGAACACAAAATATATAATATTAACCATTTAATATTATCTTTACAAAAAACAATTGACGATTAAAATCGCCAAATTTCCATGGCGGGAGTATGTGGGAATCGAACCCACCCAAGAGGCTCCTAACCCCTCGTGCCGGTTTTGAAGACCGGAGAGCCCACCAGCACTCATCTACCCCCATTAAATTGTTGTAATGATTGATACTAGTTCATTATAGCATGTTTTCATTAAGTGTCAAGGTTGGACATTTTCATACTATTAGTAATGAAATATTTGCATGATTTAAAGTAGCATAGCTGATTCCTAGTATTTATGTTATTTGCATTACTATATTTTTCTTCAAATAAATTAGCCTAGTGTCTTCTTTTTATTTTATTGCTGTATGATTACAAAATTTATAGTCTTAGGGGAACTATAAATCATCATATATTGATTATTTATAGTTTTAACATTATCTAGATTAATTATCATTGTAACTTCATGTTTTTTATGATAGTGATAAGACAATAAAAAAGCTGAAACTTTTCAATTCCAGCCTTTTTAATTTACACTTATGCTTATTTTTTTAATACCTCTGAAATCTCTCCCATACTTGAAACAACCTTATCTAACTCTTTTTCTACATAATCAGTAGTAGGTCTCTTTTCAAATAGTTTTGCATCACTTACCAACTTCAAATTAGCCTTTTTATCTACCGTGTTGAATCCCTCTATATAAAGAACATTGGATCCTCCTAATGGCCAATATGAGCTTTCTGTTAATCTATTTAATCCCAAATATCCATTTATATTCTTAGATATTTCTTCAGTTATTTCTTCAAGGCTCTTGTAATTATCAGTCTTACCTAAAATATACATCATTTCATTTACAACTTCCCAGTTCATATAGCCACTTAACGCTGGTATGGCTGAATTTATATTTTGTATTCTTCTTTCTGTGCTTGTAAATGTTCCTGTGCTTTCTGCATAGCTTACTGCAGGAAGTACTACATCTGCATTCTTTGCTGTTTGTGTTAGATATAAGTCTTGAACTACTAGAAATTCTAGATTCTCTAAATTAACACCTTCTACATCTTCTCCAAATATGATTAGTCCTTTAAGAGACTTTTTATCTATTGCATTAACTAAATCATCACTTGGTCTGTTAATTCCCATATCTACTAGGCCTTGACTGTTATTCTTTGGCTTAAGCTCAATTATACCTCGTCTAGGTTTGCCTATTTGTCCTGATATTACTGCAATATCTGCTATTAGTTTTGCTCCATCTGCTGTTAAATAGTTCTGATCAAATACTATCATTGTCTTCTTTGCTTGTGTATATTCTAAGGCTATTTCTTTAGCATCTTCACTTGGCTTAATATCTATTAGGCTTTCTTTTAATTCTTCAAATCCATTAGCATTCTTTGCTTCTAAGCCTAAATCAATTATTGCTTTTAATATTTCTTTTAGAATTTTTACATTATTATCTGCACAAATCTTTTTATTGGCCCAATCATCTATCTGACTATCAAAGTCATTAATAACTACAAGCTTTCCATCCTTTTCTACTGCTTCTTTAATTTTCAAAGCTGCTATTGTATGGTCTTTCATAATATCTGAACCAATTAATAGTATATAATCAGCTACTTTTAACTCATCAAATGTATTGGTGGAAGCATCTAGTCCAAGTACATCTTCAATTCCACCGTAGTTTCTATTAAATGATGTTATATAATCTGTGTTTAAGAAATCTTTTGCAAATTTCTTTATTATATATATCTCTTCATTAGTGTATCTATCTGATACTGATACTCCAACTGATTGTGAACCGTATTGCATTTTAAGGCTTTGCATCTTCTTAGATGCCAGTTTTAATGCTTCATCCCAACTTGTTTCTTCTAATTTACCATTCTTTCTTACTAGTGGTTTTACTAGTCTTGTCTTTTTATGTGCCTGGTCATAACCAAATCTACCTTTTACACAAAGTAAACCATTGTCAACTTTACTATGGTCATTAGGTAATGCCCTATAGAGCATATCTCCTCTTGTGTTTAGATTTATATTGCATCCTACTGAACAGAATGAGCATATTGTTTTTGTTTCTTTTGTTTCTACTGGTACTGATTTTTCTATTTGTAATCTTTCTTGAATGGCACCAACTGGGCATACACTTACACATTGTCCACATGATATACATGATGTTTCTCCAAGTTTTAAATCTAATGCTGGTTTTACTATTGTGTCAAAGCCTCTATCTACTAAACCTAATGCTCCATTATCCATGACTTCATTACAAACTCTTACGCAAAGTCCACATAGTATGCACTTATCAGCATTCCTTACTATAAATGGATGCTCATCATCATGCTCTCTATAATGTACTTCTCCAGCAAATTTCTCTGGATGAACATCATATTGGTTGGCATAGTTATATAGTTTACATTCAAATACGTCATGGCATCCACATTCTAAACAACGTTTTGCATCTTCAATGGCTTTCTGTGCACTAAATCCTAAATTGACTTCTTCAAAATTATATTTTCTATCCTCAGCTGAAAGATGAGGCATTGGTGAACAATATGCTTTTTCTATATCTGCATAATCTTCTGCTTTTACTATATCATCTCTTATTACTACATATGGAGCTTCATAAGGCACTATATCTCCTTCTAAATAGGAGTTTATAATATCTGATGACTTTCTAGCATCTCCTATAGCCTTTATAGCAATATCTGCACCTTTGTTTATGGCATCTCCACCTGCAAATACTCCTGTAATATTAGTTGAGAATGTTGATTTATCTGAGACAATGGTTCCTCTATCTGTCTTTTCTATTTCTTCAAATCCTTCTAGACTAACTTGTTGTCCTATTGCTCCTATTACTAAATCTACATCAAGTATTTCAAATTCTCCTTCTATAGGATTTGGTCTTCTTCTACCACTTGCATCGGGTTCTCCTAATTCCATCTTTTGAAGTTTAATCTTTGATGCTTTTCCGTTTTCGGGAATAATTTCTTCAGGTGTAACTAGGAATTTAAATGTTACTCCTTCTTCTCTTGCTTCTTTTATTTCTATAGCCTCTGCTGGCATTTCTTCTTCTGTTCTTCTATATAGTAAGTAGACTTCTTTAGCTCCTAGTCTAATTGCCGTCCTACATGCATCCATTGCTGTATTACCGCCGCCTACTACTGCAACTTTTTCACCAATACTTATTGGTTGGTTAAGAGCGACTTTTCTTAAGAAATCAATTCCACCTATAACTCCTGGTAAATCTTCGCCCTTGACTTTTAAGCTGGAGCTTTTCCATGCACCAATTGATATATATACTGCATCATAATTTTTCCTTATATACTTTAAGTCTATATCTTTGCCAATCTTTATATTGTTTACAAATTTTGCTCCCATTTTTTCAATAATTGCTATTTCTTCATCCACTACTTTTGCTGGTAATCGATACTCTGGTATTCCATATCTTAACATTCCACCCATTTCTGGCATCATGTCATAAATTGTTACTTCATGGCCTGATGCTAGTAAAAAGTAGGCTGCTGATAATCCACCAGGTCCTCCACCTATAATTCCTATTCGCTTTCCTGTAGCTGGTAGTATATCTGGCATGAATACTTCCTTATCTTTTAAATCTATATCTGCTACAAAGAATTTTAAGTATGCAATAGATACTGGTTCTTCAACTAGTTGTCTTCGGCATGCATCTTCACATGGATGTGGACATACTCTACCTATACATGCTGGTAGTGGTAATTGTTCTTTTATTAATTTTAGTGATTCTTTAAACTCTCCATTGGCTATAAGTCCTACATATCCTTGACAATCTGTTTCTCCAGGGCATGCCCTTTTACATGGAGCGTAGCAATCTCCTGTATGATCGGAAAGGATTAATTCTAAGGCTGCTTTTCGTGTGCTTACAACTTTAGGTGATTTTGTATCTATTACCATTCCCTCAGATGCTATTGTTGAACATGCTCTCAAAAGCTTATTCTTTCCTTCTACTTCAACTACACATAGGCCGCAAGAGCCATACATCTCTACTCTTTCATCATAACACATAGTAGGGATGTCTATTCCATTTGCATTTGCTATATCTAAAATACTCTGCCCTAAAATTCCTTCTACTTCTTTACCATCAATATTTAGATTTATTGTAGTCATATTTCCACCCCTACTTTCTAATCTACTGTTACAGCTTCAAATTTACATACATCATAACATTTTCCACATTTAATACATATTTCTTTATCAATTTCGTGTTTCCCTTTTAATACTCCTGATATTGCATCGACTGGACAGTTTCTTGCGCATATTGTACATCCTGTACAATTTTTATTTATTTCATATGTTATTAAGCTTTTACATACATGTGCTGGACATTTCTTTTCGCTTATATGTGCTTCAAATTCGCTTCTGAAATTTTTTATCATGCTTAATACTGGATTTGGTGCAGTTATTCCTAATTGACATAGGGATCCATTTTGAATATCGATTGCTAGTTGTTCTAATTTTTCAATGTCTCCTTCTAATCCTTTTCCTTCTGTTATTCTTTCTAGAATCTCTAACATTCTCTTTGTGCCTAATCGGCAATGAACGCATTTACCACAGGATTCTTTCCTTGTAAAGGATAAGAAAAATTTAGCCATTTCAACCATACATGCACTTTCATCTATAACAACCATACCCCCTGAACCCATAATGGCTCCAGCTTTTGATACGGATTCATAGTCAATTGGAGTGTCTATTAGTTCTACTGGTATACATCCTCCAGATGGTCCTCCCATTTGCACTGCTTTGAATTGTTTATCTTCTTTTATACCGCCACCAATATCATATATTATTTCTCTTAATGGCATACCCATAGGAACTTCTACTAGTCCACCTTTTTTTATCTTCCCTGTTAAGGCAAATACCTTGGTGCCTTTAGATCCTTCAGAACCTAATTTTGCATAGTCTGAAGCACTGTGTTTAAATATCCAAGGTACATTTGCAAATGTTTCTACATTATTAATGTTTGTAGGTTTATTCCAAAACCCTTTTTGGGCTGGAAATGGTGGTTTTAATCTTGGCATTCCTCTTTTGCCTTCAAGTGACGCTATTAGAGCTGTTTCTTCTCCACAAACGAAGGCTCCTGCTCCTGCTTTTATTCTTATATCAAAATCAAAATTTAAGTTTAATATGTTTTTTCCTAAGTATCCTGATTCTCTAGCTTGTTCTATAGCTATTTTAAGTCTTTTTATTGCTAGTGGATATTCAGCTCTAACGTATATTATTCCTTCTTTAGCACCTATTGCATAACCACCTATAATCATTCCTTCAAGTACTCTATGGGGATCTCCTTCTAGTATACTTCTATCCATAAATGCACCTGGGTCGCCTTCATCTGCATTACAAATTATATATTTTGGTGTTGCTTTTTCTTTATATGCAGCTTCCCATTTAAACCATGTAGGACATCCTGCTCCGCCTCTACCTCTTAATCCTGCAATCTTTACTTGTTCAATAACATCTTCTTGGGTCATTGAACTAAGTACTTTTTTTAATCCACTATATCCTTCAGTTGATATGTAATCATTAATATCTTCTGGATTTATATATCCACAGTTTTCTGTAGCTATTTTTACTTGTTTATTTTGTGCTTTTTTATCTTCTTCTGATATTAGTGATGCTTCTTCTTTTAATTCATTATTTAGTGCTTTATATAAAAGTTCTAATACTTTATCTGGAGATACTTTTATGCATCTTTCTAAATGACTATTTTCATCATAAAAATCAACTATTGGTTCTAAATGACACGAACCTACACAACCTGCTTTTTCTAAATCAATATCTAAGTTTTTGCTTTCTATTTCTTCTTTGATTAAATCATATACTTTATTAGCACCAGCTGCTATTCCACAGCTTCCAAGACCGACAACAACTTTCATGTTATTTTGCCTCCTTTGCTAATGCTTTTGATTTTTTATCTCTTATTATATCCTTAGTCTTTTTTGATGTAAGGTTGCCGTATGTTTCGTCATTTATCATCATTACTGGTGATAAGCTGCAGCATCCTAAACAGGCTACTATGTTTAATGTGAAAAGCTTGTCCTCAGTAGTTTCACCATCATGGATATTTAATTCTTCATATATTGCTTCTTGGATTTTGTCAGCTCCATTTACATGACATGCTGTACCATCACAAAGCATTATTAGGTTTTCTCCTACTGGATTAAGTTTAAATTGTGTATAAAAGGTTGCTACTCCATATACTTTTGAACTCTTTACTTTTGTTTCATTTGCTACATAATCTAATACAGATAGTGGAAGATAACCATATATTTCTTGTGCTTGTTGCAATATTGTAATCAAACTTCCCTTAACATTTTTGTATTCGGAAAGTATATTATCTAGTAATGATAAATCCACATCTTCGTCTATAAACCTTGACTTTATTTTTTTCCCACCACAACATTCCACTATATCAACCCCTTTGCGTCTATATTTATATTTACAAGGAATATTTCCCCAATTTATAACTAGTATAATTTAAAGTCTTATCAGATAGTATAATTTAGAAAATTTCAATGTTTATTATATAATATAACTTAACAAACACATCAATATAATTAAATACTTTTCTAATTCTCTTTCTATCTAATAATCCTTCTATGTATTTTTAATTGTTACTTTCTTAAATGAGCATATTATTTCTATCTCCCTAATAACTTTTCATCTTGTATCAATTTAATTGATTTATTAATTATTATATTAGGGCAACACTAATTTTACTTAAATTTTTCTTACTGCAATAGTGTATCATCCATATATGTCGAATATATTAAGTGCCAATAAAGTACTCTTTAAGGAGTTAATTCACTTAAGATATATATTTCTAAAAACTTTAAAATTTATTAAATTCTGCGGCGAACTAAACTAGTATTAATTCAGTTCAAATTAATGTTTCTAAACTGGTTAAAGCTTAAAAAACTAAGTGTTAAAAAGGGATCTAAAGTTTATATTCCAGTAAGATTTAAATAATAAAATAGAGATTCGTCACCTTTGCTAAATAAATATTTCCGGTTCTTTTCTTTCTTTAAATTCCATTTCCAATTCTGTCTTATGGGTTAAATATATATGGTCATCAAAATACTTTGAATTAGTAGGACAATTCTTTACACAGGCATTGCATTTAATACAAATTCCATTTAGCTTTGATACATCTTCATAGTCTATAGAACCCATTGGACAAAGATTTGAGCATATCTTACAGTCTATACAGTTATCACTTGTTTTAGGCTCAACACTTCTAATATCTCTTGGTTTCCCTTCTTTATCTATTGGTTTATAATACTTTCTATAAGAAGAATTTCCTTTTATAGCTATAGTCTCAAAATTATTCAAATTAATAATTTTATCATAAAGCCTATCAGTAAAATCGTTTACTATTTTCATGTCCTTTCCATCTGGTCTACCCTTAGCTAATGTATTGGAAAAAGAATGTTGACCAATGAAAGCAGCTCCTGCTATTACCCTAAAGCCATTAGAATCTAGAATATCCCTTAATTCAATTAGAGCATCATCATAATTTCTATTGCCATAGACAACTAATGCAACTGCAAGTGCTCCGTTGCTATGAATAGAATTCAAATACTTTATTAAGACATTAGGAACCCTGCCTGCATATACTGGTACTCCTACTATTACTAGATCATCTTTTGAAAATTGTCTACCTTTTTCTCTATATTTTGGCAAAGTAAAGTCAATTTTATTTATTCTCAGATTTTCATCTTTTCCCATAAGTCTATTAGCTATTCCAGCTACTATTCTTTTAGTTGTTCCAGTTGGACTAAAGTATAATGTACTCACCTTATATTCTTCTATGTTTTCTGTTTTTTTGACCATTATAATTACCTCGTTCCAATATATGTTCGTTTTATATACTTTAAATCATAATATAATTAATATTACTAAACTGTAAATATAGGATCTATTGCTGTTTTTAGAGTATAATAGTGTTTAATATTTTCATCTCATGTATATTCTACTATATATTAGCTTGATTTTTAAAAAAGTTTGATATAATATTAACAATTTTAAATTTGAATTCTTCATCTTCTTAATTAATCAAAAATTCTTTTAAGAATTCTTGTATAGTATCCATAATAATAACTCCTCGTATAATATGATTAAATGCTTTTGAATATACCTATCATATGTACGAGGAGTTATTGTTATTTTAAACTAAATAATTATTCACATTTCTTTAAAAGCATTTCCCATTTTAAATCAACTTCTTTTTGAAATTCCTCGATCATCCATTCATTTCCTTTTTTAAACATATGTTTAAAACGGCCTTGTGGTCTTAGGTATTCTTCTATAGGCAATTTCTTTTTTGGCTCATAAGTCAGCTTATATTTACCATTTTCGACTTCAAATAAAGGCCAAAAACATGTTTCTACTGCCGCTTTAGTTATGTCTAATAGATCAGCCATATCATATCTCCAACCTCTTGTACAAGGTGCTAAAACATTTAAAAAGGCTGGTCCTTCTGTGTAAACAGCTTTTTTTGTCTTTTCATTTAGGTCCTTCATATTTGCTAAAAATGTGGTCTGACCAACATATGGAATACTATGCGCTACCATTATTTCTGTTAAATTCTTTTTATTCTGTGGTTTTCCTGGTACTACACTTCCTGCTGGAGTTGTAGTAGTGTCAGTAAATCTTGATGTTGAAGAAGATCTTTGTATACCTGTATTCATATATGCCTCATTATCATAGCAAATATATACCATATCATGATTTCTTTCCATAGCTCCAGATAAAGATTGAAAACCTATATCATAAGATCCTCCATCTCCACCAAAGGCTAAAAATTTATATTTTTCTTTTACCTTGCCACGTTTTTCAAGGGCTCTGTATGCTGCTTCCATTCCACCACATGTAGCGCCTGCATTTTCAAAGGCACTATGTATCCATGAATCTTCCCAAGTTATATAAGGATATGAGAAAGTCGCTGCTTGTAGACAACCAGTAGCATTAACTATAGCTATATTATCATCTTCATCAATTGCTCTTAATACGTTTCTTGCCATTACACCAGCGCCACATCCTGCACACAATCTGTGCCCTCCTGCAAAACGCTCGGGTTTGTTCATTTCCTCTTTAAAATTATAAGCCATTTTTTCACCTTCCTTATTCTCTTAATGCAAGATATCTATAATTAGCAGCTGTTTTAGCCTTTGATTCTTTACCGTCTATATCGTCTTGCAAGTCTGCAAAAACTTCATGTATATCATCTGTTCGAACATCACGTCCACCTATACCATATATATAATTTACAATTTTAAAACCAGCATTGCCATTTAGCGCTGCACAAACGTCAGAATAAACAGGCCCACCTATACTTGATAAACCTTCTGCCTTATCAAGAACAGCAACAACTTTTGGTGATTTTAATGCTTCCCTAATTAATTTTCCAGGGAATGGACGATAGGAACGTATCTTAATAATACCAACCTTTTCACCTTTAGATCTTAATTCATCAACGACTATTTTAGCAGTTCCAGCAGATGAACCTAATAAAATAATAATTCTTTCTGCATCTTCTATTTTATAAGTTTCAATCAAATCATAATATCGTCCAGTTAATTTTCCAAATTCATCATATATTTCTTTAATTACATCTAAAGAGTCTATCATAGCTTCTGCTTGTTGTCGTTTGTGCTCCATAAGATATGTTGGAGGGTCATAAGGGCCCATAGCTACTTTTAATTCTGGATTGAGTAAATAATAATCTGGTTCATAAAAGCCTACAAATGAGCGTATATCTTCCTCTTCTAATAGTTCAACATTTTCGACAGCATGACTTGTTATAAAGCCATCTTGGCATATCATTACAGGTAATAAAACCTTTTTATGTTCAGCTATACGAACTGACATTATATAATTGTCATATGCTTCTTGAACATCTTCAGCATGTATTTGAATCCAACCGCAGTCTCTGGAACTCATTGCATCACTGTGATCGTTGTGTATATTTATTGGTCCAGTTATAGCCCTAGTTATACATGCCATAGTAATTGGAAGTCTCATTGCTGAGGCTATATGCAACATTTCATGCATTAGTGCTAAACCGTTGGATGATGTAGCTGTACAGCTTCTTGCACCTGCTGCTTGTGATCCAATACAAGCAGACATAGCACTATGCTCTGACTCTACTGGTACAAAAACAGTATCTGTAAGGCCATTGGCCACATATTGAGAAAATTGTTCTGGAATTTCTGTAGAAGGTGTAATAGGAAAAGCAGCCATAACGTCCATATTCATTGATTTCATAGCCATAGCAGTTGCTTCATTTCCCGATAATCTATCTTTTATTCCCATTTTTATTCCTCCTCTCCTTTCATTTCAATTGCATTAAAAGGACATACCTTTTCACAAATTCCACATCCTTTGCAATGTTTATACTCAAAATCTACTCTTTTCTTATCTTTGACTGGTATGGAAGAATCCGGACAAAATGCTGTACATATCAAGCATTGTTTACAGTTTTCTGCTAACCAAACTGGCTTTGAGTTTCTCCAATCTCCTGTTTCAAAATCCTTTGATTTTCCTCCATCTGTAACAATACCTGCCAAAGTAATTTCTTTCCAAGTTACCTTCGCGTTTATACCATCACCTAATTGTCTCAAATCCCTTTAACCTCCTCTAACGACCTTTTTATTACTTGCATATTCCCTTCAACTAATTGAGGTTTACTAGCAAATTTACGGCTTAATGATGTCTCAATATTTTCTAAAAATACATTTTCATCCATCATTTTAGTCATTTTTATAATACCTGCTAGCATAGGCATATTTGGAAAATATTTACCTAAGATATCTATTGAAATTGTTTCTGCATCAATAGTAAATACTTTTCCTTCAAAATCCTTTAAAAGACTTTTTGCCTCTTCTGGATCTAATTTAGTATTTATTAGTATAGCACCATCTTTTTTTAGACCCTTAGTTACATTTGCACTTCTTATTAAAGAGTGGTCTACAACTGCTACATAACCTGGTTCATAAATATTAGAATGAACACGTATCTTGTCGTTGCTAATTCTGTTATATGCAGTAACTGGCGCCCCCATACGTTCAGGGCCATATTCAGGAAATCCTTGTACATATTTTCCTGAATAAAATAATACATCGGCTAATAAAAGAGCTGCTGTCTTTACACCTTGGCCACCTCTTCCATGCCATCTTATTTCAAGTAAATCATTCATATTGCACCTCCAAATTCTTTAACTACATATCATAATGTTTTTGAAATTTACCATTATTCCAATTTATGTGTTTATATGCTTTACTCAATAAGTTATCCTTCCTTATGTTTGTTGTTGCTTAAATTTCAGAGAATAACTCATTGAGTTTAATCTTTAATAATAAAGCATAATGTATTTAATCTGATGTGTTGTTAATTTTGCTTATTTTCTATTTATCGTTTAGTCCACAGTAATCTCCTAAATCAGAATAATATTTAGGGAATTGTGGCTTCAAGCTTATTCCTGCATAAGGGGTAGGTATTCTTGCTACTCCACCTTTGTGAGTTTTTACTAAACCTTCCATAACATCATCGAATTTAGACTTAGGCATTGCAAATGCAAGCTCTTCATCTGTAGTCATAGCAAATACTCTTTCACCACCACCAGGGATTATAACATTACATCTGTCTTCTACAATAGGCACTACAACTTCTCCTCCACAAGCACCTCTACCTGCAAAGCGAGATTCAATATAGCCTCCTTCTTTATATAAAGCACTTTGAACCAATCTAGTAATTTGGGCACCATTCCCATAAATTAAGATTACGTCAGGCTCAAAATTAGCAAAATGTAATGGAGCAAGGACAATACAATGTGTGTCTGCTTTTGGCATTTTAGGTGTAGAAGCTTGAGTTTTCTTTCCAGCTTCTATGTTATCAACATAAAGTGGATATACTACGCTACCATCTTTAATAAATTCTGGTTCTTCCTTATGACCAAGGATAACTTGTCCTAAAGGACATGCTTGGTCTTCTTGATAAAAAGCTACGGACCAACCGAATTTTCTTGCTAAATTAACTCCCTGACAAAATGCTATTGGATATCCAAAATCTTTAGTTGGTACTTTTGTCCTTGGAGGAAGCTCTTCCCCTTCAGCAAATAACTTTACTGCGATTGGAAATGTACTTAATCTTAAATATTGGTCTATTATTTCATTCATTTCCTTACAATTTTTACTCATTTGTATTCCACTCCTTTGAATTACTATTTTATTTCGAAATCAATCATAGTTAAATCTATCACAATTTTTAAATCAGGTTTTCAGCGATCAGAGCATCACGCATACGATTTAAACCTACTTCTAATACTGATCTTGGACATGCTATATTTATTCTTTCAAAACCCTCTCCAACTTCACCAAACATATATCCTTCGTCTAACCATACTTTCCCTTTTTTCAAAAGAATTTCATGAAATTCTTTACTATCAACATTTAATTCTCTAAAATCAAGCCAAATTAAGTATGTTGCATCTGGTTCCATCATTTTAATCTTAGGCATATATGTCTTTAAATAATTTCTTAAGTAATCTAAGTTTTCATTTAAGTATACTAACAGCTGATCAAGCCAATCATCTCCATGAGCATATGCAGCAGTTAAACCAGTAATACCATAAGCGCTTGGACGCATAATACCAAGAGTAGCTAAAAACTCATCATATTTCTTCTTAAGATCACTATTCTTAATTATTAAGCATGATGTTTGAAGACCAGCTACATTAAATGTTTTGCTTGGAGCAATACAAATTATTGAATTATTTACAATATCGTCAGCTAAAGTACCATATGCAGTATTTTTATGTCCTGGATATACTAAATCGCAATGAATTTCGTCAGCTATTACTAGAACACCATTATCAGTACAAATTCTACCCATACGTTCAAGTTCTTCTTTAGTCCATATTCTACCGCCTGGATTATGAGGAGAACATAAATAGAACATTTTTACTTTTGGATCCTTAGCAATACGCTCAAAATCATCAAAATCAATTTCATAACGCCCATCTTTATATATTAATTCATTGTACTCCACATCTATATTATTTTTTTTAGCTGAACCAAAGAATGGATAATAAACTGGAGATTGCATCATTATCTTTTCACCTGGTTTTACAAAAGTCTTTGCGAAAAAATGTAATGCTGGTACAATACCTGGGCAATGAGATACCCAGTCTCTGTCAATTGTCCAACCATGCCTGCGTTCAAACCAACCTGTTATAGCTTCATAGAATGAATCCATTTGCAAAGAATATCCAAATATCCCATGCTCAGTTCTCTCATTCAATGCATCTATTATTGGCTCTGCTACTCGAAAATCCATGTCTGCAACCCACATTGCCAAAACATTTGGGTCTTCATTGGAGTCCCATTTAAAACAACCACTACCACGTCTTTCAATGATTTCATCAAAATTATATTTCATACCATTTCCTCCAATTCCTAATTTGCAAATGCCGGTTCAACTTCTTCTTGGATAAACTTAACTGCTAAACCAACACCTTTAACCGTAATTGGTTCGCAAAGATGTTTAGGCGCATCTTCTGGAGTAAATGGATATGGACGTAGTCCTTTACAAACAATACTGCCCATTTCCTTCTCAAATTTAGCACTCCAATTATATATCATTGGAACAATCTGTTTTTTAACCAAGCCGTGTTGTTTAGCATATATTGATGCAAACATCATACAACCTTCCAATATACCACACTGTGCCCCATATTTACCTGCTCCTACCATAGCAACAGCCGAATCATAAACTTGATCTTCTAATTCAACACCAAATATATCGCTTAATAAACTTAAAGTACCTTCTGCACAGTTGATTCCAGCTTCATGGTAAAAGTAATGTACTTTTTCAGCAACATATTCTTCCCAATTTTCCATCATAGCATTAACCTCCTATCACTATCACTTATTTATTAAAAATACGATTTGGACTAAAAGAATCCATATCAAAAGATGTATTACCGTCAACAATCATCTCTGCCAATACTACGCCTGTTATAGCAGAAAGAGCTATACCATCACCTTCGTGCCCTGCTGCCATATAGAAACCTGGTGCTCCATCAACTGGTCCCAAATATGGTTTATTATCTGGTGAGTAAGGACGGAAACCAGAGAATGTACGAATAAAGTGAATATCTGCTAATTCAGGGATATGTTGAATAGCAGTTTCAATTATACCCTCAATAGATTCCAAAGTAGTACTCTTATCAAACCCAACAAATTCTCTTGTAAATCCAATTATAATAGATCCATCATCTGTCTGTTCAATACAATAACCAATACCTAATCTCTTAACTCTTTCATCAGTAATCAATTCTGGATGATGTTTTATAACCATATAATTACCTGTTTGCATAGTAGTGTGAATAATAGGTTTTACAGGCTCCGATACTATTAATTGTCCTCTTCGAGGAAGAATTTCAAAATCATAACCAGCTAATTTTGCAATTTCTCCACCCCAAGCACCTGCTGCATTTACTACTGCATCTGCATAATAATCACCTTTATCAGTATTAACTCCTACTACTTTTTCACCATCACGTATAATACCTGTAACAGCTGTATGATTTTTAAATTCTGCCCCATTACGCTTTGCAGCTTTCATATAAGCAAATGTAGTTTTAAATGGATTTACTTGTCCAGCTGATGGACAGTAAAG
Organism: Tissierellia bacterium; assembly: GCA_028708575.1. GTDB lineage: Bacteria > Bacillota > Clostridia > Tissierellales > Tissierellaceae > UBA3583. The sequence goes on along the minus strand of JAQVYQ010000001.1, from coordinate 73,773 downwards.
AGCACCCCTTAACTTCTCAGATAATGCTGGTTCAATCTTACGCGCTTCTTCTATATCAAGCATATGAACTTCAAGACCACCTGCTTTTAATTTTTCCGAATTATCGCTTACCAGATCAAATTCTGTCTGATTTTGACAAACTTGAAGGCCACCACAATTATGTTCATATTCTAAATCTGCATCTAATTCTTCTTCAAGGTCTTTCCAAACTTCCTGGCTTTTAATACATAAATCCAAACTAAATCCTGCTGCCTTAGTATGAGGTGTAATATATGCATCACACGCTCCTGTAGTACCGCTACATAAATCATTTTTTTCTATAAGTAGAACTTTTTTACCTCTTTTACTTAACTGATAAGTAATGGCTGTGCCAATAATTCCGCCACCAATTACTATTACATCTGCATCTTTTTTATTCATCTTTATTACCCCCTATTACTCCCATACGAATTGGACGTACAGGTACTCTATAGGTTGCTGGTAAAACATCTTCTGGTTTCTGCCCTGTCTGTGAAGCAATTATTTGTTGAACACGCCTTTGGCATGTTTTTCCTTGACACAAACCCATTCCAGCACGTGTACGCTTCTTTACTCCATCAACAGTTGTTGCGCCATCTGCTATAGCATCTAAAATTTCGCCGTAAGTTACTTCTTGACAGCGGCATATAATAACATTTCTATCCATGATTACACCTCTCTAAGCTTATTTTCGTGGTAAGCGTTTAATACTTCTTACAATATCAGCAAATTCTTTAGGAACTGCTATCTTTATAACATTCGTATTTGCAAATACTTTTGCTGATCTAATTCCAATAATAGTGCCTTTGCACATAATTTCTCCTGCACGATTAACAGCATCTACGATATCTCCCTTATTTGGCAATGGAAAATATTCAAATGGGAACTCAATTGCAGCTTCAGTATCACTATAGTTCATATTAACCGTAAATATAGCCAAACCTGGACATGGTGCTACACAATTTCCACATCCGATACATTTTTCAACATCCAATATTGGGAGATTTGTAATATTATCTCCAATAGTTATTGCACCATATGGGCACGCTGCTTCACATGGATTACATGGAATGTTCTGTACACATTCAATTACTGCTTTTGTTCCTTTTGACAAACTACAAGTATTTGGAAATCCTGGTGATTGCTCAAGTTCTTCTTTAGAAGGATATCCGTCATAAACAACTCCTGTCTTTTTCATTATTTAGCACCTTCTTTCGCTTGAAATTCATTAAATGCTTCGACCTGAGTAGCTTTTGCTATTCTTCTACCTTCACCAAATGCGCCTGATCTTAAATTTAGCATTCTATTTCTAAAATTATCTGCAATTTCTTTTCCTTCTTCATCATTAATTAAACCTAATGCTCTAGCTACAGAAATACCTGCTAAGTTTCCTTCTTCCATGGCTGTTGATGCTTCTTCAACTCCAGTAACATCGCCAGCAACATAGATGCCAGGCACTGTAGTTTCAAGGTTTTCATCATGCATAGGAACATGTCCACCTAATAAAGGAATATATGTCATTTCACAGCCAGCAATATACGCAAGTTCTGACATTGGGTTTAAACCTACTGCTAAGCAAATCGTATCACAAGCTATATTTTGTTCACTGCCTGGTACTACATTCCAATTTTCATCTAGTTCAGCAACTACTGCTCCTTCAACCTCGTTTTCACCATAAGCCTCTAAAACAGTATGCCTTACCTTTATTGGGACTCCTGCACGGCAAATTTTACTTGCATGAACGCCATAACCGCCAATACTAGGAGCAGCTTCAACAATTGCCTTTACATTTGCTCCTGCTTGCATTAATTGATAAGAAACAATTAAACCTACATTACCTGATCCAACCATTATTACTTCTTTTCCAGGTAATACGCGATTAACATTTACCATGGTCTGTGCTGCTCCAGCGCCCATAACCCCTGGTAGTGTACTTCCCTTGAATGGTAAATAATTTTCTTTACCACCACTTGCTATTATTATTTTTTTAGCTTTAACAGAATAGTGATTATCTCCTTCAACAACACCTAAAGTATTTCCATCAAAAATCCCATAAACTACGCTATTCAAATGAACATCAGCACCACTTTTTTCAACTTCATCAAGAAGTTGTTTACCTATTTCATATCCTCTTATACCTGCACGGTGTTCACGAGAACCAAAGAATTTATGTATTTGCTTAAATAGTTGACCACCTGGTAAGTGATTTTCATCAAAAATCATTACCTTTGCACCTGCGTTTGCAGCTTGTATACCTGCACAAAGACCTGCAGAACCAGCTCCTATAATTGCAACTTCAGTTTCGAAATTTTTCATTTTACCACCTCGCTATCAATACCAAATCCATTTTGATTTTGAACTCTCATACCATCAACTACGTAAGTTACACATGTACGAGTGTTTGGTTTTCCATCTACTATCATCATACAATCTGTACAACGACCTATAGCACAAAATATCCCTCTTGGTTCATGAGTTTTAACAGTTTTTCTAAAAGAACGAATACCTGCATTCATTAGCGCTGAAGCCACCGCTTCACCTTCCATAGCTTCTATAGGCTTGTCATCGTAATAAATTGTTACTTTTTTTATATCTTTTAATTCTGGCAAAATTGGATGTTCAATTATCCTTCTCTGCTCTTTTTCTCCCATTAGATAGACCTCCAATTCATAACTTTATTATTTTTAACTCTGTATTTTTTTGTAAAAATCTATTATAATTTTTATAGTATTCAATATTAAAAGCCCACGTTTCTATTTGTATTTGTTTTAACATATATCAATAAGAACATGAGCTTTTTTACTTCTTTACAATTGATTATGTCTTATTTCCTTATCTGAATTCTATAAGTACCCATTATATCCAGGAGATACTATAGCATCATGTACATATCTGATCAGATTGATAATATCAAATACAGGCAAACCTACAGCTTCTTGTATTGCTTTAGTAAAAGGTGGCATATTAGTGCATTCTAAGACGATAGCACCAACATCTGGATTCTCCTCAATCATTGTTTTGGCTTTTTTAACCATTTCTTCTTCTGCAAGAGTAACATCCATATAATCATGTCCTTCGAAAAATGTCTTACCAAATTCCGTCTCTTCTACACCATAAACTACTTTGTCTATATCGGTAATACCAACACCTTCAAAATGTTTTTCTCCTAGGGAAGAAGCCTTTGCAGTAAGGATACCTACCTTTTTACCAGGTGATAACATAGAACTAACAAGTCTAACTTGCAACAAACTAGAAGATATTACAGGTACATCAACTGCAGCTGCAATTTCTCTATGGAATATTGCCATAAAACCACAACTGGTCATAATGCATTTACAACCTTGTTCTACTAATTCTTTAGCAGCTTGTATAAAAGGTTCAATAAGCGCTGGGTCTTGTTTTAATACAACAGCCTCAGGGCTAGCTTCTTTTACAACTTTGTATACTACAGGAAATGGAAATGTTGTAGCATTTCCAATATCACCTGGAACTCTCGGAAAATGTGTATCAAGCATTAATATGCCAATTTTTTGTCCATAATTAGCTGTATTGCCATAATAAATAGTCATAAATCTTCCTCCTTGTAAAATAAAATTTGCTAGTTGCAGAGTCCTGCAACTAGCACAGGCACTGGATTTTATTTGTGAAAAATTTAAGTTACTTTGTTTTTGGATATTTATATTAACCAATTACGTATAACTCAAAACAGTAGATGAAAGGAAAACCCTGTCCCAATTTTGTTTAAACAATTGAATCTTAAAGCTCATAGATATTTCTACTTAAATCTAATATTAAATTTTCATAATTTAAATTTTGACTTTCACCAGCTATTTTTTATAAATTTTTACTAGTAAGTTTAATTGTTATGTATTCCATTTCTTAAAGCTATTTTTTTATCATGCAATATACTCTCAATATTTTTTATAACAATTGACTTTTATTAGCTGGATTTTTTATGTTAATAATAAACTCTTTTTTATAGTTGTACTATTTAGAAAACTAATAATATCCCTAAG
>JAQVYQ010000001.1:0-69639 GCA_028708575.1 Tissierellia bacterium | reverse complement strand
TTTTTTATCATGCAATATACTCTCAATATTTTTTATAACAATTGACTTTTATTAGCTGGATTTTTTATGTTAATAATAAACTCTTTTTTATAGTTGTACTATTTAGAAAACTAATAATATCCCTAAGCCAAATAAGTATAAAAATAAGAAACCTGGTAGTGATATAAACATTGATTTTAAATAATCACATTTCTTATTAAGTGCACCTGCTACTAGACCTACAACTACTATTGTAGCTAAATCAGTTGGTGGGAATGCTTGTGATGCCATAGCTAAATGAGAACCACCTAAGGCAACTATGTCTGGTTCCATTCCTGTTGCAACTAATGCAGGGCCAAAGAATGAAAGTATAGTATTTTGTACTGTAGATTGTGAACCTGTTATCATACCCATGAATCCCATAGCAAGAGATCCGCCAATTTTTAATATAGTTGCATTTAAAGTTAATGCCCATTCTGAAATTACATCTATTAGTCCTGCTGCATAAAAAGCTCCAAGCATTAATGCGCAACAAGCTTGTACAGATACGCATGGAAGAAAGTTTTTCCAACTCTTCATCATTATATCTCCCAATCCTCTTTCTCTAACTGGTTTGTATAATAAAGATATAATTATACAAGTTACAAGTGATAACACTATTAAATTTGATAAACCAGAAATAAATGGAATTCCTTTTACTGCAGTAATTAACGGTGACCAGATTACTTTAACTATATCTAGATCTACACCTTTACTTGCCCATGGTCCAAAACGTAAAATCATAATAAGTAGTAAAAGCATCATTGGAACCAATGAAACCCAGCCTCTTTTCATTATTGAACCAGCAGATTCTGTAGGAATTAATTCTTCTGGTAACTGTTTTACTTTTACATATTTATAAGCATAAAATATTATAATCACAGCACAACAGAATGGAACAGTAAGAAAACTGTATTTTAGAACATTATCATATACTGCGCCAGGTACTAAAGCTGCAGATAAAACAATTCCATTTGACATAGGTGGACATAGAGATCCTAATAAAGCCCCTAAAACAATAGATGCTGAAATATGCTCTGGTTCAAGTCCAATGTCACTTAGTGGTGCAATAATTAAAACACCAACAACTGTTGCAACTGATAAACCTTCACCTAGTAAAGCTCCAAAAACAATCATAGCTATCATACTAGCAGCATATAAACCTTTTGGTGATCTACCAAATGCTGAACGTGATGCGTTTAGAACAACCTCCATTGATCCTATAGAGCCTTGACACTCTGCATAAATCATTCCAAATATCGCTATCCATATTACCCAAGATAACCTATCAAGCCCATCAACCCACGCCATAAGCCATTGCATTGGGTTATACATACCATTTAATAATAATGCTGCTGCACCTGCTGCTAAAAGAGCCACATGAATACTCCCACCGATTTTTGGTATCTTCTTTACAAGAACAATAATTAATAATATAGCTATAGGGATAATAACTTTATACATCTTGAAATCCTCCTTTTAGTTTTAATTGTCTTTTGTTTTCATTAAACTTATGCTATAATATTTAGCGCATTAAACCTACGTTTAATGAAGTTTAATATGGACTTGCGAACATTATTTAAATGTTATGTAACAAATTTGCCTATGTAAACGATTTTTTTTACCTCCTTCTCTTTAGTAGATTTATAGGCAATAATGTTATGTATAAATGTTCTAGCATACATATATGCATTAAGTATGCCAAAAATCATATTTTCCTTTTTTTATATTTTCTAGAAATGAAAACCTTTAAAAATCTGCATTAATTCGTGTTTTATTATTTATTATTCTAAATTATAGAAATTTAATTTATAATAGCCTCTATTTAGTTTGATAATTATTAAATATTTCTTTTCTAATTTTTAAATTTATTCTATAATATAGAATAATATATAAATTGAATAATAAAGGTTGGAATCATTCAAAAATATACTTTATTAACTAAGACTTGTATTAAAGATAATTAATAGCTACATATTTCTGATATGCTCTAATAACTAGTAAATATCCTTTATAGTAACGGTATATACTCAGGCTTATTCTTTAGAAAAATTGAATTATCAAAATATATTTCTGCAAAGAAAATTGTTTATGTGTTATAATGTCAGTGTAATCTTTTTGGAATTTCATCTGTAATATCCCAATATTACTATAATTGATAAGGAATTATGGTGTTTTACAAGACATAATAAATATCTTTTATCTAAGAAAGGAAGACAATTATGAATCACGCAAAAGGAATCAAAATTTTATTAATTTGTTCAGAGAATACAGTTTATGATGTTTTGCTTTTTTTTAAGAACTATAACCCAATTTTTCAAATAGTGGGAATCTCTATACCCTTATATGATAATTTAAACATTGAAGAATCCATTCCTCCACAAATCCCCATAATTGATAATTATGTAGATTTTATTAAAAGTAATAATATAGATATTATAATTGATACTACTGAAAGTGCATCAATAATTAGTCAAATTGAGGCTAATAAATCAACTAAAACATCACTATTGCATAAGAATATTTTATCTGCTATTAAGGATATAAACATATACTATAAAAGCCTACACGATGAAATTATAGAATTAAAAGATTTTTTAAAAAGAAATTACTCTATTTTAAATTCTACAAGTGAAGCAATACAAGTTTCTGATAACGACGGAGAAATTTTATTTGTAAATAAAGCATATACTGAAGTTACAGGTATAAAATATGAAGACCGTATAGGCAAAAATATCTATGATATAGATCCTAATGGAGCACTTGTGGAAACACTTACAACTAAAGCCCCTGTACTTAATAAAATTCTGATTACTAACACTGGGGTGGAAGTTATATGCAATTCATCTCCAATTATAATAGATGAACTAATGGTTGGCGCAGTAGTAGTATTTAGAGATATATCAGATATTATTAAAATGAATAAAAAGCTTCAAGAATATCGCAATGATATTGAGTCTTTAAAAAGAGAGTTTAATGATATTACTTCAGCTTCAGCTAAGTATAATTTTAGTAGTATTATAGGCAACAGCCCAGAAATGTACAAATGTAATGAACTAGCCAAATTAGTATCACAGAATAATACTACCACACTTATTACAGGAGAAAGTGGAACAGGTAAAGAATTATATGCTAGTGCAATACATAATTATGGTAAAAGAGCAAACAAGCCTTTTATAGCTATAAACTGCACTGCTATTCCTAACAAACTTTTAGAAAGTGAATTGTTTGGTTATGAGAAAGGAGCTTTCACAGGAGCTGTTTCACAAAAACTAGGTAAATTCGAGTTAGCCCATCACGGTACTCTCTTTCTTGATGAAATTGGTGATATGAGTATGGAACTTCAAGGGAAACTTTTAAGAGTACTACAGGAAAAAGAAATCGAAAGATTAGGTGGTAATAAAACTATAAAAATTGATGTTCAAATTATTGCTGCAACCAATGCTGATTTGCTTAAGAAAATATCTGACGGTCAATTTAGAAGTGATTTATATTATAGATTAAATGTTATACCTATTCATATACCACCATTAAGGGAAAGAAAAGAAGACATAGAACTTTTAGTGCACCATTTCATAGATAAGAAGAATAAAAAGTTCAATAAAAGTTGTATTATAGAAAAATGTGCACTTTTAAAATTAGGAAAATATTCTTGGCCAGGAAATGTGCGAGAATTAGAAAATGTTTTAGAAAGAGCCGTATTGATGTGTAATAATGGAATAATAGATCATAACCTAATTCTACTCTATCCAGTAAAAGAAGAAATTAGTTCATATGAAAATATAAATTTAGAAGACAATGAAAAAGAATTAATAAAAAAAGCCCTTTCTAAATATGAAGATAGTGTGAAGGGAAAGAAATTAGCAGCAAACGACCTTAATATTTCCTTAAGCTCCTTATATAATAAAATCAAATTATATGATTTATAGTGCTTTTTAGCATAAAACAAGCTATATAAAATTCTTGCCAAAACTATTGATTTAACTCATATAATAGTATTGGCAAGAATAAATTAATATATTTAATGGATTCAATATATTTCGTTCATTAAATATATTTTCTTAAGTTTTAATTTGTAACATAATCATTATAGAATCCAACTGTCATGAAATGTTCTACTACTAAATATATTTAATCTACAATTTTAGTTTCTTTAAATTTCTTGATAGCCTCAGTTAACTTTGGAATGATTACTTTTACGTCACCAACAATTCCTAAATCTGCGTTATCCATCATTGGAGCACTTTCATCTTTGTTGATTGCTAGTATAAAATCAGATTCCTCCATACCAGCCATATGTTGTATAGCACCTGAAATACCACATGCTATATATAAATTAGGTCTTACAGTTTTACCAGTCTGTCCTACTTGTCGTTCTTTTCCAATCCAACCAGAATCTACACCTGCACGAGATGATGCTACTTCCCCACCTAGAGCATCTGCTAATTCTTTAAGAGGATCAAATCCTTCAGACCCACCAACACCACGGCCACCACTTACTAATATTTTAGCTTCTGTTATATCAACATGCTTTTTTTCTTCCTTAGTTACTTCTAAAATTTCCACGTTCATATCTTCTGGTACGAAATCAACTTTAAAATTGACTACCTCACCTTTTTCATAACTATCTTTTTCTATTAACTTCATAACACCTGGGCGTACTGTTGCCATCTGTGGTTTGTAATTACGACACACAATGGTTGCCATAATGTTTCCACCAAAGGCTGGACGAGTCATTAATAGAAGATTTGATTCAGGATCAATATCCAAACTAGTGCAGTCTGCAGTTAAACCTGTGTGAATTTTACTAGCTACTCTAGGTGCTAAATCCCTTCCCATAACAGTTGCACCAAATAAGACCATATCTGGTTTGAATTCTTCAACAACTTTAGTAAATGCCTTTGTATATGGCTCTGTAACGTAATTCTTAAGCATTGGATCTTCAACCAAGATTACTTTACTTGCTCCATATTTAAACATTAAATCTGCCTTACTAGCAACATTATCTCCCATAATTACTGCTACTACTTTTTGTTCTAAACTTTCTGCTAACCTAGTTGCTTCACTTAGCAGTTCCAATCCAACTTTTTGTACATTTCCATCTCTTTGCTCTATAACTACATAAATATCTTTGCACATTATAAAATCCCTCCTTTACTAAATAATATGTATTTCATCTAACTTTTGAATAATGGCTGCTACTGCTTCATCTGCTGATAAATCTGCCAATTTAGTACCTTGGCCTTTTGCTTGCTTTGTAAAGGATTTAATAACATTTGTAGGTGATCCTTTTAATCCTATAAATTCTGGATTAAGCAAATCTTTTAAATCCTCAAATCCTAATACAGTAATTTCTTTTTCATAAGCATCCACAATGCCTCCAACTGTCATATATCGAGGGATTGCAAATTCGCCTAATATAGTAATCAAGCAAGGCATTTTTGCTTTGATAGTATTATACCTGTCATCAAAGTTTTGCTTTATGATCATATATTCTCCTTCATTGTATAGCTCCTCTGCATAACTAATTTGTGGAACCTTTAGCTGTTCAGCTATTTGAGGACCAACTTGAGCAGTATCACCATCAATTGCTTGACGACCTGTAATAACTAAATCATAACCAATTTTATTTAATCCAGCTGCTATTATAGAAGCTGTTGCCCATGTATCAGAACCACCAAACTCACGAGCACTTAGCAATACTGCTTCATCACATCCCATTGCCAACGCTTCTCTCAAAGCTACATCTGCTTGAGGTGGCCCCATACACAATACAGTTACTGTGCCACCAACTTGTTCTCTTAATCTAAGTGCTGCTTCCAAACCTGCTTTATCATCAGGATTTATAATACTAGGAACCCCTTCGCGAATTAAAGTGTTTGTTTTGGGATCTAGTTTAACTTCTGTAGTATCAGGTACTTGTTTTATACATACAACTATTCTCATATGCGAACTCCTTTCAAACTAAAGTTTTACTTTATTTTCATATTTCCTGCAATAACCATTTTCATGACTTCTGATGTTCCTTCATATATCTCGGTGATTTTTGCATCACGCATCATTCTTTCTACTGGGTATTCTCTTGAGAAACCGTATCCACCTAATAATTGGACGCTACCTCTAGTTACTTCATTAGCTACTTCAGAAGCAAATAGCTTACACATAGCAGCATAAGGACCGAAATTCTCTTTATCATCTTTTGCTTTAGCTGCTCTCCAAACCAATAATCTTGCAGCATCAACTTTAGTCTGCATTTCTGCGATTTTGAACTGAGTATTTTGAAAAGCGGAAATAGTTCTTCCAAATTGTTTTCTTTCTTTTACATATTTAATAGCTTCATTCAAGGCACCCTGTGCAATACCAACTGATTGAGCACCAATACCAATACGTCCACCATCTAAGGCTTTCATTGCAATCTTAAAGCCATCGCCTTCTTTGCCAATTCTATTAGCTGCAGGAACTTTTACATTATCATATATTACCTCACAATTGGATGCAGCTCTAATTCCCATACGTGGGATATTTGCGCTAACTGACAATCCTGGAGTTCCTTTTTCTACGATAAATGCAGACATTCCTTTTGTACCTTTACTCTTATCTGTTATTGCAAAAACTAAAAATGTATCTGCAAAACCTGCATTAGTAGTAAAAACTTTAGTACCAGTAATTACATATTCGTCTCCATCCAAATTAGCAACTGTACGTGCTCCACCTGCATCACTTCCTGCACCAGGCTCAGTAAGTCCAAAGCAACCTACTTTACTTCCATCAATTAGTGGACGTAAGAACTTTTCTTTTTGTTCTTCTGAACCATAATCAAATATACTTGTACTACAAAGGGAAGTATGTACAGATATTGTAATGCCAGTACTTGCATCAACTTTTGATACTTCTTCCATGCACAAAGTATAAGATAATACATCACCGCCTGCACCGCCATATTCCTTTGGAAATGGAATACCTAAGAAACCACATTTTTGAATTTTTTCAAGTAATTCCATTGAGTATTCTTCTGATTCATCCATGTCGCGAGCTATAGGTTTAATTTCTGTTTCTGCAAATTTTCTATATAGCTCTTGTTGAAGTAGATGAGTTTTTGATAGTTTAAAATCCATAATAAACCTCCTTATTATCAATTCTTTCTTCTGCTTTTCAGTAAATTTTTACTAAAATTATTGCTATTATAATAGATTGTCTTATATCTTATTAATAGACTTATGGGCAGATATGTTCAGGTACTATATAAGCATTAATTATGCCAAAAATTACTTTATTTATTTTTTTTTAAATTTTAGAAAGATAAACATTTGACAAGCATGTATAATTCAAATTTTCATCATCCAACTTTCTAAATTATAGAATTTCTTTAAATAATGTTTTTTTATTAGCAGTGATAATTTTTTAATATTTTTTTCTAATTTTTAAATTTATTCTATAATATAGAAACAAATGCACATAAAAAAACCCGTCTAATCAAACGGGTATCTATCAAAATATATTAAATTTCTATGAATATAAAAGACTTTATTAATAATCACAAATATTACTATTTTCCATTAAAATAGTATCCTACTCCCCACTTAGTCATAACATAAGCTGACTCTTTCGGATTCTTTTCTATTTTCTCACGAATCCTTCTAATATGAACATCTACAGTCCTTAAATCTCCATAATATGCATATCCCCATACTTTTTCTAATAGTTCTTGTCTTGTAAATACTTCACTAGGATTAGATGCTAATACATACAATAAATCAAATTCTTTACCTGTAAGATTAATATTTTTATCCCCTAAAATCACTTTTCTACCTATTGTATTAATCGTAAAATCTTTTGTTTCTATAGTATATTTGCTGTTAATATCATTATGGCTGTTTATCCTTCTTAAGATTGCCTTAATGCGAGCTTTCAATTCAAGAATATTAAATGGTTTAACCAAGTAATCGTCACCACCATATTCTAAAGCCAAAATTTTCTTTATTTCTTCTTCTACCTCTGTAAGGAAAATTATTGGGACTGTTGAAAGGCTCCTAATATTTTGGCATATTGTCAGTCCATTCATATCAGGCATCTCTAATTCTAATAATATTAATTCATATGAGTTTTTTTCTACTTTATCAATAGCATCTTTCCCAGAATTACATATATCTATAATGTATTCATCCTGTTCTAAACTATATTTTAAACCTTTAATAAATGTATTATCAGTATCTACTATTAATATCTTACCGCTCATCAAATCACCCCAAAAACTATTTAATCAAAACCCTCTTTTCTCCATCCCTTTTAGTTATCTTTAATTGGTCATAATAATCTAAAAGACTTAATGCGACTTTTCTATTAGTACCTAAGAGATCCCTAAACTCACCTAGAGTTATGCTTCCATTTGTGTTAATAAAACTTCTAAGCATATCTAAAGCATTGTTATAACTACTACTTAACATATAAACATCTTCACTTATTCTAATAAATTCGCCCTCAATTATTAAGGCGTTTAACACCTCTTCTACTTGCTCTAGATTTACTTTTAATTCAGACGTAATATCTTCATTTCGAGGCGGTAAATATTCACTTGCTTTAAGCTTGTCTAATATAAACCTACTAATCAACAATTGTTCTTCAGAGTATTTTATCTTGAAATTTCTTAAACTAATAAACTCATATACTTGTTCAATACTACCTATTTCAAATAACTTTTCTAAAATTTGATCAGCTATTTTTTGCTTTGCTTTACCTAAAATTTTACTTCTTATCTCTTCTTTAGGCATGCCAATTCTAAGAGGATACTTTTTATGATACGATTCTACCTCAATAATTATATCCTTGTGCAAATCTTCAAAATATATTTTATGCAATGGATAAATATCTTTACTAGACGTAAAAGTAATAACCTTTTCTTCATCAACTAATTTATTTATATCTCTCAAAATAGTTTCTTCTAGAATCGATGTTTCCTGTGACAGTTCTTTTACAGATAGAAAATCTTTGCCTTTATTACAAACAATTTTTTCTAAAATATCCTTAGAATCCCCTGCCTCCATGAGTTTTAATTCCTCTATTATTTTTTCATCAAATCTCTTCTTTTTTATTGCATTAGGCTCTAAGATTTCACCGCCACCAATTGTAAACATAGGTGAATAAAATCTTAAAATAAACCTATCTCCTCTTTTAGATACTATTTCCTCTTCTAGCCTTAATTGAGCATATGCTTCTTCACCTGGATTCAGCTGGTCTCTATCTAATAGTACGATTCTGCACAACACTTCTCTTGTACCAATATAAAGATGTAATCTTGTCCTATTTTCAATACTTCTATCTATAGACTTAAGGGCTTTTAATTTAACATCTATCATCATTGAATTCTTCATAGAATTAACAGGGGCTATTACAGAGCCTCTTTCTACTTCATCCTTTTTTATCCCAGCTAGATTTATAGCTACCCTCTGGCCTCCAAAAGCTGCTTCTGCATCTTCATCATGTACTTGTAGTGTTCTTATACGACTAGTTGCATTTCCAGGGAAGATTTGGATTTGATCACCTATATTAAACTGGCCTGATAAGAGAGTTCCTGTAACTACAGTCCCAAATCCAGAAATACTAAATACTCTATCAACAGGAAGTCTAGGCATATCTTTACTATCTCGCTCTTCTACAATATCGGAATACTCATCTACTAATTTAATTAAATCATCTATTCCAGATTTTTTAGTCGATGATACTCTAACAATAGGGCTTCCTTCTAAAAAGGTGCCTTCAACTTCTTCTAAAATATCTTCTTCTACTAATTCTATCCAATCATCTTCAGCCAAGTCTGCTTTTGTTATTACTATGATACCTTTTCTTATTCCTAACAAATCTAAAATAGCAAGATGTTCAACTGTTTGTGGCATTATTCCTTCATCTGCTGCAACTACTAATAAAACAATATCTATTCCTATTACACCAGCCAACATGTTTTTTATGAATTTTTCATGTCCTGGCACATCAATAATTCCAGCTCTTTTACCACTAGGTAGATCAAAATATGTAAAACCTAATTCAATTGAGATCCCTCTATTTTGCTCTTCTTTCAATCTATCTGTATTTCTACCTGTTAATGCTTTAATAAGAGTCGTTTTCCCATGATCTATATGACCTGCAGTACCTATAATAACATGCTTCACTAATTAACACTCCTTAAGCTGTTCTAAAGCATACTTTATTCCTTCAGCTACAATACTTATTTCATCTTCTTCTATGGTTCTTAAATCAAAATATACTCTATCTTTATAAAGTCTTGCAATAATTGGTATAGAAAACCTTCTTAAACACTCTTCAAATTTTTGAAGACCTTTTCCATCTAATGATAAAACTAAGCATTTAGTCGGTATCCTCTCTAAAGGTAAAGATCCACCACCAACTTCTGAAAATTCATCTTCTATTGCAATATCAAAATAGTCTATCTCTATATTATCAATATATCTCTTTAATTTCAAAGCTTTATTGTTAATACTTTCAATACTGTCTGTTAACATTCGAATTGTTGGTATTTCATTAACAACATTTTCTTCATCCATATAATATTTTAGTGTTCCTTCTAATGCAGCAATAGTGAATTTATCAACTCTAAGAGCCCTAGTAAGCTGATTCTTTTTCATAGCTTCTATGTATTGTTTCTTTCCCACAATAATTCCTGCTTGAGGTCCACCTAATAATTTGTCTCCGCTAAAAGTTACAATATCTATTCCATTTTTAATAGAATCCTGTACAGTAGGTTCATACTCCAATCCATATTTCGATAAATCTAATAGTACACCACTACCTAAATCTTCTATAATAGGCAGATTATATTTATTTTTTAATTCAATTAGATCAACAGCGTCTACAGAAGAAGTAAAACCTAAAATTCTATAATTAGAAGTATGTACTTTTAACAAAGCAGCAGTATCCTCACTTATAGCTTTTTCGTAATCAAACAGATGTGTTTTATTTGTAGTTCCAACTTCAACTAGATGAGCACTGCTTTGTATCATAACATCGGGAATTCTAAATGAACCGCCTATTTCAATAAGTTCTCCTCTTGATACAATTACATCTCTACCTTTAGCCATAGTATTTAGCACTAATAAAACAGCTGCAGCATTATTATTTACAACCATTGCTGCTTCTGCACCTGTACATTTTGCAATTATTTCTTCAACATGGCTATATCTCGATCCTCTTACACCTTTCAACAAATCAAACTCTAAATTTGAATAATGAGTAACTACATCATTTATATTTTCCATAATCTTTTCATTGATTACAGACCTTCCAAGATTTGTATGAACTACTACACCAGTTGCATTTATAACTCTTCTAAGCTTATAAGAGTTTTTATATTCTGCATTACTTATAATACTAAGTTCTAAGTTATTAATAACTTCTAAAATTTCTTCTTCTTGTTTATTATTTTTTATTTTTTCTCTAATTAATTTAGTTTCTTCTCTTATTGAGTCTAAAACTACATTTCTTGGAATTGTTTCTAATATTTTTTTTATATTGTCTCTTCCTAAAATATCGTCTACTTTAGGAATCAATTTGAATAGATTTCTCTCTACCATAGTATTCCATCCTTTATTTATTCAACTATTAATGGGAATTCTCCTTTTTCTATTACTTCTCCAATTATTGCATATTTAGTAGGTGAATTCTCTAATTCCTTTAATAATGCGTCTAGATTTTCCTTCTTTATAGATATTAATAAACCACCTGATGTTTGTGGATCAAATAGTAAATCTTTACTACTTTGGGGAATTTCGTTCTCAAATTTGATTTTATCACCAACATGATATTTATTTGAATATGCTCCTGCAGGAACTAATCCCATATTTGCAAATTCTACTGCACCTTCGATAATTGGTACCTGTTGAGATTTAATTTTTATTGTGACAGAACTCCCTTCTGCCATTTCTAATGCATGGCCTAATAGACCAAAGCCAGTTATGTCTGTTAGACTATTAACTCCCCCTGATGAATCTATAGCTTCTTTGCCAAACTTGTTCAAAGTTGCCATGACCACTACTGCCTCATTATACACTTCTTCTCCTGCCAGCTGTGCCTTAATAGCTGTGTTTATAACCCCTAAGCCAATAGGTTTAGTCAAAACTAGTACATCTCCAACCTTTGCATTGCTATTAGTCAACACTTCATCTGGATGTACAAATCCTGAAACAGATAAACCGTACTTTGGCTCATCATCCGAAACAGTGTGGCCACCAACTAATACAGCACCTGCTTCTATTACCTTATCAGATCCGCCTCTTAATATTTCTCCTAATACTTCAGGCTTTAAACAATCTGGAAAACACACGATATTCATTGCCAATTTTGGTTCTCCGCCCATAGCGTACACATCACTGAGAGAATTTGCAGCAGCAATTTGACCAAATGTATACGGATCATCAACAACTGGTGTAAAAAAGTCTAGAGTTTGAATAAGCGCTATATCTTCAGTAATTTTATATACTGCTGCATCATCAGCTGTATCAAAACCGACTAATAGGTTATCATCATTCATTTTTGGTAAATGGCACAAGACCTGTGCCAATATATCGGGACCGATTTTAGCTGCTCAACCAGAGCTTTTTGTCAATTCTGTTAATCTTTTTTCCATAGCAAACACCCCCACTAATTAACTTTTATCAATTCTTTTACACTTTCAAATTTTTTATCTCCTATACCAGACACATTCTTTAATTCTTCAATATTTCTAAATTTATTAGAATTTCTATATTCAATTATTTTATCTGCAGTAATATTTCCGATACCTGGTAATGATATTAATTCATCTTTAGAGCATGTATTTAAATCAATTTTATTATTAGTAGTATTGTAAGAAGATTCATTTACTGAAGAACTACTAAAATTTGAAATATCAGATGTATTTCCATCACTTATCTCTTCTCCAATTTTTGGTATATGAACCTTTTCTTCATCAAATATTTTCTTAGCTAAATTTATTCTATCAACGTCAGCACTTTTTGTTAAGCCACCTGCTAGATTTACAACATCATTAACTCTATCTCCATTTACCATTTCATAAATCCCAGGATTGTAGACCTCTCCGCTAATATGAACCATAATTATCGGATTTGCTTCAAAATCTTCTACCTTTTCATCAATGCTATTCACTGTTGCTTCAAAATCTTCTAACACTTGGGATTCTTCATCTAATTCGATCTCATCTTCAGGTTTAGAATTCTTACTTAATCCAAATCTAACCCCCAAAGATAATATTACTACTAAAACTAATATTAGTATAACTATTTGTTCTTTTTTTGTAAAGGAATCCATAGAAACCTCCTAATTTATATTATAGTATTAAGTTCTATTAATTTGTTGAAATTCCTTTTTTTTGTAAAAATATTTAATCTATTTAAATATAGAGGCATTTCTGTTATAATCTATTTAGTATAATATAAGAAGGCTGTGATATTTTGAAAAAAATCGTATTTTTATTAGTATTTATTTTATTATTTACATACACAACTGCTTTTGCTGATAATCTATCTTTAGAAGGTGAAGCAGCAATACTTATGGATTTTGATACTAAAGAAATCTTATATGAAAAAAATATGGATATGAGACTTTATCCTGCGAGCACTACTAAAATTGCTACTGCAATTTTGGCTCTGGAACTAGGCAAACTAAATGAAATAGTGACAGTTGATCAAGAAATTGTAGATTTAACAGAAGGAAGTCATATTGCATTAGAGCCTGGTGAAAAACTTACTTTGGAGCAAATGTTAAATGCCCTACTAATTCCATCTGCTAATGACGCAGCACTATCAATAGCTAAACATATATCTGGTTCTATTGATGGTTTTGTAAATTTGATGAATGAAAAAGCTAAGGTATTAGGCGCTACAAATACTAATTTTGTTAATCCAAACGGACTTCATGAGGACGATCATTATTCTAGTGCCCATGATATTGCTTTGTTTGCTCAGTACGCAATGCAAAATGAAACATTTAAAAATATCGTCAATACTGTAACATATGAAATTCCACCTACAAATCTAAAAGAAGAAACAAGGTATTTTAAAAACACTAATAGACTTCTAAGTGACCATACCAAAATATATGTAGATGATAATTATATTCCTACTAAATATGAGGGAGCTTCAGGTGTAAAAACAGGTACTACTAGTCAAGCACAGTTTTGCCTTTCATCATATGCCGAAAAAAATGGCCAAAGGTTGATTGCTGTTGTACTTAAATCAAGTGTTCATGGGGTATACTCTGATACTCATAAACTATTGAATTACGGTTTTAACAATTTTGATAATACAATTATTGCTTTTAAAAATGAATTTATAGAAAATATTGAGATTAAAGACGGAGTACAAACTTATGTGGCCGGAGTATTAAACGAAGATTTTGTTTATCCGCTCTTAAACGGCAATATGGATAAAATTGAAATGAAATTAAATCTTAGAGAAAGTTTAGTAGCTCCAATAAACAAAGGTGATACTTTAGGTAATGTGGTGTATAACCTAGATGGTGAGCCTATTGGAGAAAAGGAAATAATATCTACTATGGATGTAGAACTTGACCCTATGACAAAGACATCAAATAAAATTTTGAGCAAATGGTATTTAATAGTTTTTGCTGCTTTTATAATTTTAAGAGTTGTAGTTCTGAAGAAACGTAGTAGAAAAAGAGCAAATAGAAAATCGTATAATGTACCATATGAAATGAAATAAACCTGACAAAGTCAGGTTTGTTTTTTTTAAGAATATTATTTTATAGCAATTGCTTCTATTTCAATAAGTGCTTCCTTTGGAAGCTTCGCAACTTCTACACAGCTTCTTGCAGGTTTATGACTGCTAAAATACTCTCCATAAACTTCATTTACAGCTGCAAAATTGTCCATATTAGATATGAAAATTGTAACTTTAGCTACATCCTCTAAAGTCGCTCCTACATCCTCTAGAACAGCCTTAACATTTTCTAAACTTTGCTTAGTAGCTTCTTTAATTTCCATAATAAGTTCACCATTAGTTGGATTTATTGGAAGTTGTCCTGATGTAAATACTAGATTACCTCCCTTAATTCCTTGTGAATATGGACCTATTGCTGCTGGTGCATCTTTTGTTGAAATTAATTCTAAACTCATATTCTTCCTCCTCCTTATTCTGTCTTTCTTTCATATTGGGACCATAATCTTTCTAAATTATAGAATTCCCGTTCATCCTTATGAAATACATGTACTATTATATCACCATAATCTAATAAAATCCATCTTGCACTTTCATAACCTTCTTTGTTTACCTTTTCTAAACCAGCTAAAAACATTTTATTTTCTATTTCATCTGCTATGGAAGTAACTTGGATAGACGAATTACCACTTACTATAACAAAGTAGTCAGCTATAGATGTCATTTCAGAAATATTTAATATTTCCATATCTATACCTTTTTTATCTTCTATAGCCTGTTTAATTATTGATAATTGGTTATCAATATTGTCCATTAAATTATCCTCTCCTTATTTTATTTTTTAATAATTGATTAACAAAAACACACTGTTATTCAACTTTCTCACTTCTCCATAATTAAACTTATAAATCTAAAGATCCATACTGTTTTCTTTTAAAACTAAATAATTTCGTGCTTTAATAGTATCTAAATGAATAAGCTTGCTCGTCTTTATTAACTGTATTACAGTATTATCCATAGCATATATTAAACTTTTATCTAAGTTTTCAAAAGCAAGCTTCCGAGCCTTTTCAACCCCCAGAAAATTTCTGCTTGGTTCAATATAATCTGCTAAATATATAATCTTATCGAGTAAAGTCATATTTTCCCTACCAGTAGTATGATATCTAATAGCATTTAGTATTTCTTCATCCTTAACCCCAAAATCTTCCTTTGCAACTTCTGCACCTAAAGGGCCATGAATAAGCTGATAGTTTTCTATCATTATTTTATCTAGTATTATATCAAAGTCACTAGCTCTTTTCAATAAATATGACTTATCCCCATACTTTGCACAATCATGAAGTATCCCAGCTATTTTGGCCTTATCCATGTCTACATAATATAGTTTTGCTAATTCCATGGCAGTTTCCATTACCCCTATTGAATGCTCGACTCTCTTCTTGCCTATCTTTTCTATTAAAATTTCTTGTACATTATCCAATTTAATCCCCCATCAAATACAAATCATGATAAAGTATGTAGTCTTCTATCTCTTTAGGAACCAAATATCTAATTGACTTTTTTTCTTTTATAAGTTCTCTTATTAATGTTGAAGAGATTTCAATTTGTGGGCCTTCAATATAGTATATAGTTGAATTATATTCTTTATTATAATCATTAATCTTTTTCATTATTTCATTATCTTTTAATCTATTTCTTCCAATCATAATAAAGCCAATTTTTTTGAAGACATCTCTAATATCTTTCCAGCTTATTAGTTCATCTAAAATATCACCACCAATAATAAAATAAAGCTCATCTTGTGGTAATTCAGCTTTAAACGCATCTATAGTATCAGATGTATAGCTTTTGCCTACTCTTTTTAATTCGATATCTGATACATCAAAATACGGATTAGTTTTTATGGCCAATTTTGTCATTTCATACCTATCAAGTGCAGGTATAAGTGTGCTTTCATTCTTATGTGGAGGATCACCAGTTGGAATAAAAATAACTTTATCTAGTGGGAAGACTTCTCTGATATATTCACTTATTATCAGATGGCCCATATGTATGGGATTAAATGTACCTCCAAGTAAACCAATTTTCATGATAATCCCCCCTAAATTAAACATCAGAACAAAGCGTTCTGATGTCATATACTAACCTGGCAGTTCAATTTTTTTATTTTCTTTTGATTCTCTATATATCACAAATCTTCTTCCAATACTTTGCACAAATTCTGCAGATAATTCATTAATTAAGTAATTTGCAACTTCTGTAGGATCTAAATCACAACTTTTTAATACATTGACTTTTAATAATTCCCTAGTTTCTAATGCACCATCAATTTGTTTAATGAAATTATCTGTTAATCCGCTTTTCCCCAATTGAAATATTGGATCTATATTATTAGCTAATCCCTTTAAATAACTTCTTTGTTTTCCAGATAACAATATATCCACCCCTTGTTATAACAAGATTTTATAATAGTTTTTTTACTGATGCAACTACATGTCAGAGTGTCTTTAAATGACCATTTTAACCAGGCGGACGCTTTTCACCTAATTAAAAATAGAATTCAAATTCATTATCACAAATAAAAACAGCATCTCCTTCTTTAATTCCAAGTTTCTCTAATTGGTCAACGACTCCTTTTTTTCTTAGATTTTCTTGGAAAAATCTCAAGGAATCAGCATCATCAAAATAAGTTAAATATAATAGTCTTTCAATATATGAACCTTCTACTATATACTTACCTTCTTCATACTTAACAATTATTGTTTCTTCTTGTTTTTCTGATTCAAAAAATTCTTCGTCATAAGTATCATAAGGTGTATCAGAATTTTCAACTATTTCCCACATTGCATATTTCAACTCATCTATACCAGCTCTTGTTGCAGCTGATATTGGGTATATACTATATCCCTTAGGTTCAAATTCTTTTCTAATAGCATCAAGCCCCTCTTCTGCATTAGGCAAATCCATTTTATTAGCTACAATAATTTGAGGCTTTTCACTTAATTTATCATTATACTGATTTAATTCATCATTTATCTTATAAAAATCGTCAATAGGGTTTCTCCCTTCACTACTAGCGGCATCTATTACATGTACTAATACTCTAGTTCGTTCAATATGTTTTAAGAAATCATGGCCCAATCCAGCACCTTCTGACGCTCCTTCTATTAACCCAGGTATATCTGCAATTACAAAGCTTTTGGCTTCATCTATTCTTACTACTCCTAAATTTGGTTTTAGAGTCGTAAAGTGATAATTAGCTATCTTAGGCTTTGCTGCTGATACTATTGACAAAATAGTAGATTTACCTACATTAGGAAATCCTATTAACCCTACATCAGCTAATAATTTCAGTTCTAAAACAATGTCTTTTTCTTGTCCTTTAGTACCTGCTTCTGCAAAAGTGGGGGCTTGCCTTGTAGAAGTAGCAAACTTAGCGTTTCCTCTACCGCCTCTTCCACCCTTTGCTATTACGTAACTTTGTCCCTTTTCTTTTAAATCTACAATTACTTTTCCTGTTTCCTCATCTTTTACTAAAGTCCCAACTGGCACCTTTAAAATGACATCTTGACCATTTTTCCCATATTGCTTTTTGGTCCTACCATTTTCTCCATTTTCACCTTTATAGACACGCTTATAACGGAAGTCCATTAAAGTTCTAATCCCTTGATCAACTTGTAGTATAATTGAACCTCCATTACCACCGTCACCACCATAAGGTCCCCCTGAAGGTTCAAATTTTTCTCTCCTCCAAGCAACTACTCCATCGCCACCTTTACCTGCCCTAACTTTAATATTGGCAACATCTATGAACATATTCATCATCCTTATTTTCTTTTAAGTCTATTTGAAATTATTATACTTGCTTTTCTATCTATGTCAATTAGTTTCTTCAAGTATAAGCATTATTAAACAATTTTAGAAAAAATAAAAGCTTACCAGGAGGTAAGCTTAATTAACTATGCTAATTCTTCAACAGGATATACACTTACTTGTTTTCTATCTCTGCCTTTTCTTTCGAATTTTACAACGCCATCAACAGTTGCAAATAGAGTATCATCTCCACCTCTTCCAACATTATTTCCAGGGTGGATTTTTGTGCCTCTTTGTCTAACTAATATATTGCCTGCTAGAACAAATTGGCCATCGCCTCTTTTTGTTCCTAGTCTTTTAGCTTGACTATCTCTACCGTTTCTTGAGCTACCTACTCCTTTCTTAGAAGCAAATAGTTGCAAATTTAATTTAAGCATTCATTACACCTCCTCTATATTCTAGTGTAATATTTTCAGAATAATTTTCTACCATGGATTTTATTCCAGTTATAAAAGTTTTTAATACAATTTGAACGCTCTCTATTCTTAAATCATCAAGATTTATTAATACCTTTACGTCTAAGTAACCTGATTCATCATCAACTGAGTAAGATATTTCATCTTCATCTAAGTCGCAAACGTCTACTAAAGATCTTAAGGCAGTATGCCCTAAAATTGATACAGCAGCACAAACTATATCTTCACCATATTTACCATGATTTGCATGACCTCTTATGGTATATTGGTTAATAAAACCTTTAGAATCCATAATAACCATTACATCAATCATTACTAACCTACAATCTTATCGATTTTAATTTTTGTAAATGGTTGACGATGACCTTTTTTCTTTCTATAATTCTTTTTAGACTTATATTTAAATACAATAATTTTCTTTGCTTTACCTTGTTCTAAAACAGTGCCTTCAACATTTGCACCTTCAACATATGGTTTTCCAGCATTTAAATTACCTTCGTTTGAAAGTAAAAGAACTTTGTCAAAATTTACAGTTTCACCTTCTGCGACATCTAGTTTTTCTACAAAAACCGTATCTCCTTCTTGTACTCTGTATTGTTTACCACCAGTTTCTATTACTGCGTACATAATCGCACCTCCTCTAACCTAGTCTCGCCAATGTCAGGTGACTATGCTTTAATACCCACATTGTGCGGCTCTACATTTAATTAGTTTACCAAACTCCTTGAAATATGTCAATACTTATTAATCCTTACCCTACCTATTCCATTGCAAGTAGGACAAATTGTGGTAACTTGCGAATCTAATGTAGGTCTTGTTTTCTTTCTTGTTATTTCAACTAAACATAACTTAGTTACATCTACAATAACTGGTTTATTTCTATCTTTACTAAAAGCCTTTGATAATTTTGATAATACATTAGAAATATGTTCATCATCTTTCATATCTATAAAATCAATAATAACTATTCCGCCAATATCTCTTAATCTAATCTGCCTAGAAATTTCCACCGCTGCCTCTAAATTTGTTCTAAGTACAGTATCATCTAAGGAAAAAGCGCCGATGTATTTTCCTGTATTAACATCTATAGCTGTTAGAGCCTCAGTCTCGTCAATTACTATATATCCACCACTTTTTAGGGATACTTTCCTATCCAATGCTTCTTTGATATCCATTTGAATACTCATGTGATTATCTACAGAAAAATCTAAATTTAATTCAATTCTTTCCACCAATTTATCTAAAAAATAATCATCTAATAATAGTAAGTTTTTATATATTTCTTTATTATTTACTATAATCTTTGAATCTCTATCATTAAATTTATCTCTTACTATTTGATACACTAAATCTAAATCTTTATATAGTAGTTTAGGAGTAGGTAAGAAATTTCTTTGGCCTTCTATTTTTTGGTATATTTCCATAAGAGCCTGATATTCATCCTCAAGAAGGCTTTTATCCACTCCCACTGAAACCGTCCTAAAGATAATACCTATATTATCTTTCCTTATTTTCTTTCCTATTTCCTTCAATCTACTTATTTCATTATTATTTAAGATTTTCTTTGATATATTTATCTTGTTTGAATAAGGAGTCAAAACCAAATACCTGCCAGGTAAACTAATATGTGTAGTAACTTTTGCTCCTTTAGTACCAAGAGGTTCCTTAATAACTTGTACTATTATTTCTTCTCCGCCTCTTATTACATCTTCTAAGTTATATTTCTCTTTTGTATATAACTGATCTAAATGTAATGCATCATTTAAGTGTAAATATGCATTCTTTTCTTGACCAATATCTACAAAAGCAGCATCCATGCCTTTTAGGACATTAGCCACTCTTCCCCTATATACATTGCCATACAATCCAGCCTTATTATTATCTTCAGAATAAAATTCAGCCAATCTACCTTCTTCTACGATTCCTACTTTTGTATTTTCCCCATCAGAATCAATAAATATATAATTCATTACAATTCCTCCGTTAAAGCGGACAATAAATATTTTTATCTTTTTCCGCATATAAAGCTATTCTTTTTATTAGCAAAGAATCAAGATCTAAATTTAAGTTTAAATCTCTACTCATAGCTTCCATTAGTTGAACCGGTTTTAGATTTCCACCTTCTCCAGTCCTTAATAAGGCATTAATTACAATATAATTGTTTTCATCAAGCCCTTTTATTGTTATATTACCAAGAAGTGGTACTATGTTAATTTCCGTAGGGACTTTATTTTTTCCTTTCTTCTTCAATCTAGTTATTAATACTTCTTCTTTTTTCAACCATTTACTAATACTTTCTTCTAAAGATTCCACGCTTTCTTCTTGATTTAAATCAACTTTAATCTCATAATAAGCCCATGATAAAACTGATGAAATACTTTCTCCTTTTTCTAAGCATATTGCTTTAGTTATCTGAATATCCTCAGGCAATACCATATTTATTTCTTTTATAAAATCATCAATGTCTATATGCTCGGTGATATCTATATCCATATATTCACATTCACTCTCTAAACCTAAAGACAAAGGGTTAGCTATTGAAAATTTAGGATGTGGATTAAACCCTTCGGAATACTTTATTGGCATTTGTATAGTACTAAAACTCCTTTGAAATAATCTCATTAAATCCAAATGAGATAAATATTTTAAATAATTTCTCTTAGTGAATTTTGCTCTGATTATCAATTGTATGCACCTCTCATTGAACAATCTGTAATACCACAAGCCCTACATCCATTTCTACAATCATCTGTTGTCTTACCATCAATAGCATTTTTATATTCTCTAATCAAAAACTCTTTTGATACACCAGAATTAATAAAATCCCATGGCAAAACTTCATTTATATCCCTAGTTCTATTTGCATAAAAGCTTCCATCTATATTAGATTCTTCTAAAGCTTCTAACCATAAATCATATCTAAATAAATCTGACCACCCATCAAATTTACAGCCTTTTCTCCAAGCATTAACTAACAAATCTGAAAGGCGTCTATCGCCTCTAGCAAATATTGCCTCGATATAACTCAAGTCTGCATCATGATAATTAAAAACAACTTTTTTATCCTTAATACTATTTTTCACCATATATATTTTTCTCAAGAATTCATCAATTGTATCTTGGCCGTACCATTGAAAAGGAGTAAAAGGCTTGGGTACAAAACATGATGCACTAGCTGTCACCTTAAAATTACCTTTTCTTTCTTCATTTGGTCTATTAAAAAATATATCTTTAACAAGATAAGCTAAGTCCTTTATTCCCATAATATCTTCATCTGTTTCAGTAGGTAATCCAATCATAAAATATAGCTTGACCCTTGACCAACCTTCTTCAAATGCGTAAGTAACAGCATTAACTAAATCGTCTTCTGTAACACCTTTATTTATTACATCCCTCAATCTTTGGCTTCCTGCCTCAGGAGCAAATGTTAATCCACTTTTTCTTACCTTTTCAATTTCTTTCAATATATCAATACTAAAGGAATCCAGTCTCAATGATGGCAAAGATAGGCCGATTTTTTTGTCTTCATACTTTCTCATTAGTTCCTTTGTCAATAGCAATAGCTGTGAATAATCACAAGAACTTAAGGACATTAATGAAATCGAATCATATCCTGTGTTATTAACTAGGTTTTCTGAAATTTTCACTAAGTTCTCAACTGATTTTTCCCTTATTGGCCTATATAGAATTCCTGCTTGGCAAAATCTACATCCCCTTGTACAGCCCCTAAAAAGCTCCAGAGCTATTCTGTCATGCACTGTATCAATATAAGGTACAATCAATTTATCAGGCGTGTACATCCTATCTAGGTCTATAACATACCTTTTATTTATTACCTTTGGTAGATTAGCAACAAGAGGGTACATTTCATTAATTGTTCCATCTTCATTATAGGAAACATTATAGAATTTGGGTACATAAACTCCCTCTATCTTTGACGCTTCCATTAAAAAAGAATCTTTACTATAAGGCCCTTTTTTTAGTTCATCATAAAGATTTAATAATTCTAATATAACCTCTTCCCCTTCCCCAATAACAAATAAGTCAAAAAAGTTTGCTAATGGCTCTGGATTATACGCACAAGATCCTCCAGCAATTATAATCGGAAAACTTTCATCTCTATCTTTGGAATTAAATGGTATATGAGAAAGATCAAGTATATTTAATATATTTGTATAACTCATTTCATATTGAAGTGTAAAACCTAAAAAATCAAAATTCTTAACTTCTTCTTTGCTTTCAAGAGAATATAATGGAATTCCTTCTTTACGCATTTCTCTTTCCATATCTACCCATGGTGCAAATACTCTTTCACATGCAAAGCTCTCCACACTATTTATTAAATTATATATAATTTGCAAACCTAAATGTGACATACCTACTTCATATACATCAGGAAATGAAAATGCAAATTTAACGTTCACTTTATTTAAATCCTTTTTATAGGAGTTCTTCTCCATACCAATATATCTTGCTGGTTTTTCAACCTTCATCAGTACTTTATCCAACTTCAGCTTATTTATCATAGTATTCACCTTTCATTTGTATTCACATTCTATATTATCATTTTTTATGTGAAATTTGAACATAATTCATATTAAACCTTTAATAAAAAAATAAAGCCTTTTATAAACAAGGCTTCTTTTCATTATATACTTTTTGGAAAGTTAATATAATCTACTGGATCAACTTCTTTACCATTAACGGTAAGCTCTATTCTTAGATAATAATTCCCATCCTTACTAGTTCCTGTGCGACCTATTATTTGACCAGTTTTTACAATATCACCTTCTTTTACATAAGAAGCTGACAAATATCCATAAGTAAGTTCTAATCCTTCGTTTTGGATCATAACATAATAGCCTTTATTATCATTTTCATATACTTCTGATACTATCCCACTTATTATTGATTTCGGTTCTGCTTCGTTTGATACCTTAATATCTACTCCACCATTTCTTACTTTTTCCCCATTAATTAATAATAACTGATCATATGTCCTGTGAATAGTACCAACCACTGGTGAATCATACTTCCCAGTAGAACCTGTAAAAACTTCTACAGTTTGTAATGATGCATCAATAAAATTTCTCACATTATTATAAATTACTTTGCTATCCTGCACTATATCGTATTCGTATTCAACATTATTCTTTAAACCTTCTAAAAGATTATTTGTACTTGCAAAATTTAGTTTTTGTATGATTGCTAAAATAAATATAATAGCTAGTACAACTAATGATTTATAAAGCAATCGCTTAAAAAATTTCATTATATTAACTTTATTCAGAATTACAGGACTTTGTACTTTGTTTTTCATGTTTTCACCTACCTTATTTACTAATATGATATTTCTATAAGGTAGATTTTATTCCATAAAGTAATAAAAGAGCTCCTAAAAATATTAGATGTAGCTCTTTTTTATAATAATTTACATAAATTGCAAGTTTTATAAGATAGGCAATACTATTTGATATAAAAGCCCTAACAATGTTAGAGTTCTTTAGCTAGTTTACTTATCTTTTACTTTTATTATAGGAATATTTGCAACTAGTGCAGATACTGGTGAATTCTCTCCTTCTTTTTTCATTCTTGTAAGTTTTATATCAATTCCATTCTTATCAATCTCAGCATATTCTGAAATTACTCTGATGATATCACTTTTCATCATTTCTAATAATTTTGGAGATAAGTCAGCTCTATCATGAACTAAGACTAATTTCAATCTTTCTTTTGCAACATTTTTACTCTGTTCTTTTCTTTTTCCAAACAAACCGAATAAATCCATGATATCCCTCCTTATTTACCAAATATTAACTTCAATATTTTACTAAGCTTGCCTTCTTCTTCAGTTTCAAGGTTTAATAATCCAACTTCTTCACCCATAATCCTGTTTGTAATATTCTTATATGCTTGTCCTGCTAATGCTTTTTCTTCCATTACAACAGGTTCTCCTTTATTAGTAGATATAACAATAGCTTCATCGTCAGGTACAATACCTAATAAATCAATTGCTAAAATATCCACAATATCATCAATATTCATCATATCGCCTTTTTTAACCATATCAGGCCTAATTCTGTTAATAATTAGTTTTGGGTTATGTATTTCTTTTGCTTCCAATATTCCTATTACTCTATCAGCATCTCTTACTGCAGATATTTCTGGAGTTGTAACTATAATAGCTTCATCAGCTCCTGCAATTGAATATTGGAACCCTTGCTCTATACCAGCAGGACAATCTATGATTATATAATCATAATCTTTTTTTAATTCATCAATTAGTTCTATCATTTGTTCAGGTTTAATTGCAGTTTTATCCCTTGTTTGTGCAGCAGGTAGCAGGAATAATTTTTCAAATCTTTTATCCTTTATAAGAGCCTGTTTTAATCTACAATTTTTTTCAACTACGTCTACGATATCATATACAATTCTATTTTCAAGCCCCATAACCACATCAAGATTTCTTAAACCTATGTCTGCATCTAATATTACAACTGAATTTCCATTCATTGCCAATCCAGTTCCTATATTTGCACTTGTTGTAGTCTTACCTACACCGCCTTTTCCTGAAGTAATAACAATCGCTTTTCCCTTTTTTTGATCATCCATAAACTTTTCCCCCTACTATTTATTAGGTAAGTATGGTTCTATAAATACTTCCCCCTGAATTATCCTTGCTACTTCTGGTAATTTATACTGTATATCGTCATCTGGAGGTCTTGCAATAATATCTCCAATCCTTAACTGCATAGGCAATAAATTATATGCTGCTACTATAGAATCATAATTGCCACCAATGCCAGCATGAGCTACTCCCCTTAAAGATCCTAAAACAATTATGTTTCCTTTTGCTTTTAGAAAAGCTCCTGGATTTACATCACCTATTATTACAATATTACCATTAAATTCTACTTCTTGTCCACTTCTAAGAGTGCCATGAACAAACTTTGTCATACCCTCTTGTATTCCCTCAAAAGGTTCAGTGCTTGTATCATTCTTGTTTTCAGAATAGTATTCTTCGATGTATTCTGGTATTCCATCATTAGAGATATTCATTTCATATTTGTATTTTAAAGTCAACTTTATCTCTATTATTTCGTCTTTACTTAATTCATCACTTCTAACCCCTAAAAATTTAGCACCTTTAAAAAAATTAGAAGAGCTTACTAATTTTGTATTTAACTCATCTTTTATAGCTTTAAGGTCGTTACCTACAACATCTAAATAAACACCTTCTGAAACACCTTTAAACGCTACTAAATCCCTTTTCAAGTCTTTACCCTCCATAAATACCATCTTTAAATAATTCTACATTTGTTAATAATTTTTATTATATCATTCATTAATTAAAATATTTTCATGTGGTAGAGTATTATTTGATTCTACATTATTTAAACCCAAATATTCAGCAATTATATCTCTAGAAAGGGGACCTGCATATCCACCACTCCCTCCTTGAAATAAAACAGTTGCAATAGCAATCTCAGGGTCTTCATATGGAGCAAAAGCTACAAACCACGCAAAATCATCAAAATTTTCTCCAGTTGAAGGATTTACACCGCTTCTTTGGGCTGTACCAGTCTTTGAGGCTACATTCACAGGGAAATTTCTAAATATACTCCTCGCTGTCCCTTCTGATGATACCATTCCCATTCCTTTCTTTACATGTTCTAAGTTTTCATAATCATTAAGAACAATTCTTTCAGGGTTTGCCTCATGTTCATATTTTGAAATAGTATTATTATAATTCTTAACACTTTCAATCAGAGATACTTCGTGTCTATAGCCTCCATTAGAAAGGGTTGAAATGAAATTTGCCATTTGGATTGTTGTATAAGCATTTAAGCCCTGTCCTATAGTAACATTTAGGGTATCAGAAAGGTTCCAACCAACTTGATTTAAATAAGTATATTTTATCTTATCAGTTAAGCTGTTTCTTTCACCAGGGAGTCTCTTATCAGGGTCTATTCCTAATTTATCTAGTCTACGTCTTACTTCATTTCTTGTTATGGGCTCTTCATACTCAATCCAAGTAAGAATTTCTTCAATTATAGAATCCTTTTCTTCTTGTTCTAATAATACACCATCTTTTAGATACTTTTCAATATTCCCGACTAAATATTGTCTTAATAAATATTTTGTTGTGATAGTTTTTTGCTGTGGATCTGGGACACCACCAGAAAATTCAGATGGTACATTTATTTCAATCCCTGATTTGTCATTTAATCCAAGTTGTTTTGATAAATTAACTATATCTTCAATCTCAAGTTTCACTCCTATTGATTGGCCTGTTCTTTGATTGTATCCTATCGCTAAAGTATAAAAGAAATAGTTACATGAATCTCTTAAGGCTTCAGCAACATTTTCATAGCCATGAGTTCTACCGCTAGTAGTCCAAATTAAGCATCTAAACTTGCTAGTTCCAACAGTTACATAACCCATATCCCTTATCTTTGTTTTTGGATCTAAGCCTTTATCTAAGGCTGCTAAAGCAGTAACCATTTTAAAAGTCGAACCTGGCTGTATTGCTGTCTGAGTAGCGATATTATATAAT
This sequence comes from Tissierellia bacterium, assembly GCA_028708575.1. GTDB lineage: Bacteria > Bacillota > Clostridia > Tissierellales > Tissierellaceae > UBA3583. The sequence goes on along the minus strand of JAQVYQ010000001.1, from coordinate 42,091 downwards.
GGTCTAGGTGCTAATGGATTTAGCTCATCTTCAGGAAATAAACTTTCCCAATCCGTGCTTGATATACCCGTAGAAAAAAGGTTTGGATTATATGACGGGTAACTTGCCATTGCAATTACTTGTCCAGTTTTTACATCTATTGCTACTGTAGCACCAGATGTAGCATTATCATAGGGTTTCCTTTTAGATTTATTGATTCCAAATTTGAAATCTCCCCATTTGCTTTCATAAGTACCACCTACTTGAAGTTGTTCAAGGGTTTGCTTTAAAGATGCTTCAGCAACCTTTTGAACTTCTAGGTCAATAGAAAGGTATACATTGTCTCCAGGTATAGGCTCTATTTCTTCTAATACATTCGTTGTATTTCCTATTGAGTCAACCTCAACTTTTTTAATACCACTTTCACCACTTAATACATCTTCATAACTTTCTTCAATACCTGTTTTACCTATAATAGCACTTGGAGAATAACCTATATCTTCTATGTATTTTTGTATTTCACTAGCTTGGCTAATCTTCCCCAAATACCCTAATATATGTGCAGCAGTCGCACCTTCAGGATAGTATCTGACCGGTTCGATTGATACATCTACACCAGGCATGTCAATAAGTCTTTCTTCAATTTTTGCAACTGTTGACTCTTTGATACCATATGCCAGATTAATAGGCTGATACGCTAAATGACCTTGTTTAATAATTTGATCATAAATAACAAGCATAGATCTGGCTTCATATTTACTTAAATTGCTATCTATATTATAATTTTCTCTTATTTTCAGGAAGGCATCTTCCACTGATTTATCTTCATCTATACCATTTTCTGTATACCAGTTCATTAAATTGTTAATAGCCACATATTCAAAATCATCAGCTATAGAAATTTTCGGATTTACTCCATCAGATAATAATTGGCTTTGAGCATGTCCTTTAACGTAATCCATTGTAATAAATTCAGTCAAGACATCATGTTCTTTAGCAATACTAATTAAAACATCTTTCGGGCTTTTATTGCCTATATCTTCTACTCCTGAATATTTGTATATAATTCTATCATAATTTTCAGTTACTTCAACGTCTATATTTACTTCTACGCCTTTACCTTCTAATAATTGTATTAATACATTCCCTGGAATAATACTAACGCTATTTTTTTCATCAGTAATGATTTTATCTAAAAAAGAATTTATTGAAGTTTCAATAAATATGTTAACAAAATCTTCTTTTGCACTGGTTTCCATTGTAATATTATTATATTTATTCATCAAAGATCTTTTTTGACTTAAATATTCTTCATAATAAGTTAAAGAATATTCATCAAGAGCTAAACTTCCTGCTAATCCTTTACTAGCTATTAAGTTATATACCATAAGTCTACTTATGGGATGATCGATAATTTTTCTTATTATAGTTTTGTCATTATCTATAAGTTTTAATAAAGATTGGATTGGAGTATACTCTAGTGGAATATCATTTTCATTCTTCCAATTTTCAATATTGTCAGTAATATTGTATTGTAATTTAAGTCCGCTTTCATCTAAGTAAGTTTCAATTGGGACTTTAATGTTTTTACTTTTTAATGCGTTTATTGCTTTGTTTATTGCGATAAACTGATAGTGATCTTCATAGCCTTCATGAATATAATACAGATTCAATATTTCTGGTAATAAATTATTTTTGACTATTATATCTATTACATTATTCATTGGTTCTAAATCGTTACTATAATAATCACTTTCATTTCTATATTTAAAGACATTAATGGATAATGGATATTCATCCTCATATCTTACTCCATCTTCTTCTAATAATCTAACTAATTTTAATACTCCATCATTCTTTTTAACTTGATCCAATGTGTTTATTTCATCTTTAAGAATCTGAACAGTAAAGCTAGGTTTATTCCCAGCAAGAAGTCTGCCGTACCTGTCCCTTATTTCACCTCTTGGAGCTGTCGTATAAACCTCTTTTAATCTCTTGTTATCAGAAATATCTCTATAATAATCTCCTTGAGCAATAGTCAATATGGATAATTGTGATACTAAAAGCATCACTAATAAAAGCAAAATAATTGAAACTATATTGTATCTATTTTTAATTTTTTCAATTAGCTTCAACTTCTTTCACCTCTACCTCTTACTAAATCTAATTTTAGGTTCCAAAATAAATCTCCGAAATAATTTATATACAATTACAGAAATTAAACAATTGTATACTATCTCTACAGAAAAGGTAGCTGATATCACTTCTGTAAAAGTAATTTTTATTGATAAGAAATATAAAAAAATCGAATATACAATATTATAAAACATAGTGCTTGAAGCAGTGAAAATAATTGGATTAATAATATTATCTCTAGCAAACGTATCTTCTATAAATCCGATAAAATATCCAATAAGAAAATAAATTAGAGAGTTAATACCTAATGTAACAGAGAACATTATATCTTGTAACATTCCTATTATTAAGCCAGACACGCTGCCATAAACCTTACCTTTGGCAAGAGAAATCAGAACTAATAATACTAAAGAAGTATTTGGAACCACTCCCATTATAGAAAAATAAGGTAGTATTGTGCTTTGTATTATTAAATTCAATATTATTACAAGAATAATTAGCATAGTAAATCATACCCCTTAAATCAATCAATAATAACAAGGACTTTATATAACTTTTTAAAATCTATTGCTGGTGTAATTGTTATTCTTTTAGTAAGTTCCTTTTCACTACTTTCTACATCACTCACTTCTCCAATATATATATCCTTTACATATGTACCACCAAGGCCAGAAGTATACAACTTATCCCCTACTATGACATCGGCTTCATTGTCAAATAAGTAACCACTAACAGTCCCTTCTATACTACCAGATAAGACACCGCCATCTTGTGTTCTTATTACTTTGAAAGAGACGCTACTTAGCTCATCAACAATAGATATGACTTTGGACCAATTATCCCCTACATCTACAACTCGTCCAACAATACCTTCTTGAAATACACCTTGTTCAACTTCAACACCTTGGATGACTGTTGCACCCTTAACAATACGCTCATTACTACCTTTATCTATCGTAAATCGATAATACCAATTTCCAGGTTCCATGCCAACTATTTGGCTGGAAACAGTTGTATGTTTAGTTTCCTTCAAAATTTCAGCTTCATTTCTCAAATAATCAGTCTTACCAATTATATTTTCTAAATCTCTAATATGACTTTCCAGAGCAGATACATGCTCCTTTAGCATATCATTTTCTTCTTTTGCATTAATAAAATCAAATACGGAACCAAAATAATCGGCCACATTATTACCTATACTATAGGTAACTTTACTAATAGGCGTTAACAGATTGCCTACAATTTTTTCTGCTATTGTTATAGCATTTCTCTCATCACTTGTATTACTTATAATAGTAAGCATAATAATGATGACTAATATTATTAATATCCTGTTCTTGTATTTCTTTAAAAAATGCATATAATCACCGCTTAGTTCCTTCTTTTATAATTATTCACCGTCTTTTTCAATATATCAATACTATCTAATGACTTTCCAGTTCCAATTGCAACACAATCCAAAGGATCCTCAGCAATATGGACAGGCATCCCTGTTTCTCTCATTATTAATCTATCGAGTCCATTAAGTAATGCTCCACCACCTGTTAACATTATTCCTTGTTCCATAACGTCTGATGCTAATTCTGGAGGCGTTTTTTCTAATGTGGACTTTATAGCATCTATTATATTCACTACCGTCTCTCTTAAAGCATCATAAATTTCTTTAGATGTTATTTCTAATGTTTTAGGTAATCCACTGACTAAATCTCTACCTGTTACATCCATTCTTGTAACTTCTGACTCATTATCAGCAGAACCTATTTTTATCTTAATATCTTCTGATGTTCTATCTCCTATCATCAGATTATATTCTCTTTTTATATATGTTACTATAGCTGAATCCATTTCATCACCAGCAACTCTAATTGATTTACTAGTCACTATACCGCCTAAGGAAATAATTGCTACTTCTGTAGTTCCACCACCAATGTCAACTACCATACTACCTGTTGGCTCTTGAACTGGTAATCCTGCACCAATAGCCGCTGCCATTGGCTCTTCAATAAGAAATGCTTCTTTTGCTCCAGCATGAATAGCAGCCTCTTCTACAGCACGTTTTTCTACTTCTGTAACACCACTTGGTACACAAACAACTACTCTTGGCTGAAATATTGACTTTCTTTGCATTGCTTTACCTAAAAAATATTTCAACATACTTTGAGTAATGTCAAAGTCTGCTATTACTCCATCCTTCAATGGTCTAATTGCAATAATATTACCTGGTGTTCTACCTATCATCTTTTTTGCCTCTTCACCTACTGCAAGAACTTGATTTGTATTTGATTGTATAGCCACTACTGATGGTTCACGAGCAACTATACCTTTTCCTTTCAAAAAAACTAGTGTATTGGCAGTTCCTAAATCTATGCCCATATCTTTACTAAAACCACTTAGTAAACCCATTTTCTTCACCTTCCATATGTCAAATTAAATTTTTTTCTTTAAAACTTAAAAATGTATTATCCCCTATAATAATATGGTCTAATACTCGAATACCAAGTAAATTGCCAGCATCAATCAATCTATTAGTTATACTAATATCTTCGCCACTTGGTTTAGTATCACCACTTGGGTGGTTATGTATTAATATTATAGAATTTGCATTTCTCTTAATTGCAACTTTAAAAACATCTCTAGGATGAACTATTGATGCATTTAATGTTCCTACAGAAATGTTTTCAATTGATAAAATTTGATTTTTAGTGTCTAATATAGCTATTTTAAAATATTCTTTATTTAAATACCTCATTTCATCCATTAAAATATCTGCCACTATGGATGGATTGGTAATTCTAACTTTATCGTGGGGTCCTACTTTATTTAGTCTTTTCCCAATTTCAATGGCAGCTAAAACTTGACAAGCTTTAGAAAGTCCAATGCCTTTAAGTTCTATCAGTTCTTCCAAAGATACATCAGAAAGTAATGCAATACCACGATTGTCTAAACTTAAAATCCTTCTAGCTAAATCAATAGCTGTATCTCCTTTGCTACCAGAACCAATAATAACTGCTAATAATTCTGCATTAGATAATGCATGGACACCTTGACTGTACATTTTTTCCCTAGGTCTTTCACTGATAGGTAAATCTTTAATAGTATAACTATTTTCATTTAATATTTTACCATTCATTTATACACCTGCTTTTTCCTATTTTAAAATGTAACAATTAAAATACTTGCTTAAAAGTTTGTCTATTTTGGTTAATGGTAACCCAACTACATTAAAAAAACAACCATCAATATTTTCCACAAGTATTTGACCTACTCCTTGAATTGCATATGCTCCTGCTTTATCAAAAGGTTCATTTGTACCAATATATCTATAAATCATATCATCAGTTAGTTTCCTGAACTTTACTCTTGTTTTTTCATAATCTATGATTTTTATATTCATATCAGCCTTAATTAAGGCTACCCCTGTAATTACCTCATGAATTCTCCCACTAAGGATATTAAGCATGTCATAGGCATCTTCTTTACCTTTGGGCTTTCCTAGTATTTTGCCATCTACTACAACAATTGTGTCAGCGCCTATGACAATATCTTTAGGAAATCTATTGCTTACATCTAAAGCTTTTATTAAGGATAATGTCATGGAAACTTGTTCTGGAGTTTCACCTCTATTTATATTCTCATCCACATTACTCTTTTCTACAATTAAGTCTATATTATACTTTTCCATAATCTCTCTTCTTCTTGGAGAGCCTGATGCTAAAACAATTCGCTCCATTACCATCATTACCTTTCAAAAACTTCTCTGAAATTTTTCTTTAGATTTTTAACAATATATATAGATGCTAAGCCTACAAAATATCCTGTAAACAATCCAATAAGCATTAAAAATGGAAGATATGAAAAGATACGAAAGTTATTCATTACAAAAGAAGCAACCGAGACTTGAGCAAAATTATGTGATACTGCTCCAATTATGCTTACTCCTATAAGGCTGAATATTTTACTCATATATCTATAGGCAATATACATCATTATACAGCTTAGTATTGCCCCAAAAATACTATAAATAAAGCTAGATACGCTTCCAGTTACTAACATAAGGACAGTACTTTTTAATGCTGATACTTTTAACCCATCTTTAAAACCAAATACTACAATTGAAACTAATACAACTATATTTGATAAACCTAATCTTGCTCCTGGCATTGCAATTGGTAAAGGGATTGCTGATTCTAAAACACTTAATGCTAGTCCTATAGCCACTAATATTGAAATAAATATCATTCTATGTAATTTATTCATATTTTCCTCTTCCTAGCGGACAATAATGTCAGTCTCCGAGCTGTTTTCTATTCCTTTGATTTCAATTACTAATCTATTGGGTAAACAAACTATAGTTTCCCCAATATTTGATATATACCCTTGTTTAACGTCTATTTTATCTGGACAATCAGCTTCTATAACTCTGACTTCTTTATCGCCTATCTCTACAAGATTATAACCATATTCAGTTTCAATAGGTATAGTTTGCCCAACTAATTTGGAATCGAAAATAAATCTCTTTATCTCTTCACCATTCACCTGAATGCTTACATATTTTTCATCCTTCGAAAATGCTTGCATTTGAATATACCCCATGAAAGAAAAACTGATTAAAATTATAAAGACAATTAACAATTTGTCTCCTTTTGTCAAAAATATCACCCTTTACAATATGATAAGTCATTATCATATTGTATAGTTTATCATTTCTGTATTTCATTTACAAGTTACAATATAAAAAAACGAGACCACAAGGTCTCGTTCTTAAATTCCAGTTTTTAAATTGCTATATTATCAGATTCTTCTTCGACCATAAGATTGATACATTTTGTAGGACATTTTTCTACACATACTAAACAGTTTGTACACTTCTCATAATTAATCTTTGCAAGATTATTTTCAAATGAAAATGCATCTTCTGGACAATTTTTAACGCATATTTTACATCCGATACATCCTATTTCACAGTTGCCTCTAACAACTTTACCTGGATCTTCACTCTTACATTTTACTGCTACATGATTATCATAAGGTACCATTTCGATTATATGTTTAGGACAAACTTCAACACATTTTCTACAAGCTGTGCATTTTTCTCTATCAATATATGCTATACCGTTAATCATATCAATAGCATCAAATTGACATACATCTCGACAAGTTCCACATCCTAAACATCCATATGAACAAGATTTTTGTCCATCTGATAGTTTATCTGATATTCTACAATCTTGTATTCCTTCATATATATACTTATCTTTGGCTTTATCACAATCGCCTTGGCATAAAACAACAGCAACTTCTTTATCTATATCTGCAGAATCGGCTCCTAAAATATCAGCTACCAAATCTGCGACTTTTTGACCACCAATACTACATGCATTTACTGGTGCTTTTCCTGCTGCTAATGCATTTGCTAAGCCAGAACATCCTGGATAACCACATGCACCGCAATTAGCTCCTGGTAAAACATTTTGTAATTGTGCAACCTTTGGATCAGTAGGAACAAAGAATACCTTTGATGCAATTGCTAATATTACGCCAAAAGCTGCAGCTAGACTCCCTAATACCAATACAGGATTAATTATATCTGTCATATCTTCACCCCCTAAACAAGTCCAGCAAAGCCTGAAAAGGCAATGGACATTAAACCAGTAGCTATCAACGTAATTGGAAATCCTTCTAATGCCTCCGGTATATCAGCAAGTTCTAATTTTTCTCTTAAACCTGCCATTAATACCAATGCCAAGAAAAATCCCAGAGCAGCACCAACTGAACTCGTAATTGTTTCAATCAATGTATAACCTTCTTGAATGTTTAATATTGAAACACCTAATACTATACAATTTGTTGTGATTAAAGGTAAATAAACTCCTAATGCATTATATAATGTAGGGCTCATTTTTTTTATTGCCATTTCAACAAATTGTACTAATGAAGCAATAACTAGTATAAATACAATTGTTTGTAAATATCCAAGTCCTAAAGAATCAAGAACATATTTTTGTAATATATATGTAACTATACCTGCTAAAGTCGTAACAAATGTTACAGCAACACCCATACCAGTAGCTGTTTCCATTTTGCCAGATACACCTAGAAAAGGACAGATCCCTAAGAACTTAGCAAATACGTAGTTGTTGACAAGTATTGTTGATATCAATATAGTAAAAATACTACTCATTTTATTCTTCCTCCTCTATTTATATTAATTTGCAGCTACTTTCTTTTGCAATGTTCTAAATATACCTACAAGTATTCCTAACAGTATAAATGCCCCTGGCGCAGCAACAAATATCCCTGCTGGTTTTATCATACTTTCACCATATATAGCTATACCAAATATTGATCCAGCACCGAAAAACTCTCTTAAAATACCTAATATCGTTATCGCTAAAGTAAAACCAACACCCATACTTAGACCATCTATAGCTGATAAAATAACTCCGTTAGAATAAGCAAATGCTTCAGCTCTAGCTAAAATTACACAGTTTACAACTATAAGTGGTATAAATATTCCTAGCGCACCATATATATCTGGTGCATATGCCTTTAAAAACATATCTACTATAGTAACAAATGTAGCTATTACAACAATAAATACAGGTATACGAATCTCATCTGGTATAAACTTTCTTAAAAGTGATATTACAATATTAGAACAAGTTAAAACTGCCATAACAGAAAAACCCATTGCTAAGCTATTAGTAGCACTAGAAGAAACCGCTAGTACAGAACACATACCTACAAGTTGAACGAAAATTGGATTCTCATTAATTATCCCATTTTTAATTATTTCTGAAAATTTCATATTAGACACCTCCAATTACTAATTCGCAAGAAAGTTAACAAAAGCTTCTCTTGCGTCATTTACCCCATTAAGTACACCTTGTGAAGAAACCGTTGCTCCTGAAAGTAATAATACTTCACTATCTGAAGCTGGTGAACCTGATAGTACTAATTCTTCTGAAATAGATTTACCTATATATGATTCCTGATAAGCTGGGTCATCAACAACTCTCGTACCCAAACCAGGAGTCTCTGAGTTTTCAGTTATTCTAATACCCTCAACAGTACCATCTAAATTAAAACCTGATATTGTTGTAATTCCTCCACCATATCCACCTGAAATAGTATTAAACACATAGGCAACTATATCATCGCCTGATTTAACTTCAAGTATTTCCTGTATAGTTCCATGTTGAGCAATTATTTTACTAAGTAATGCTTCATCTATAGCAACAAAGTCATCAGCATCTGTAAATATTTCTTGAAATGCTGCAAAACTTCCTGCTTTCTCTTGTTCTGCGATAATCGGCGCTGTTAAACTGTTAGAGTATGCTAACACTCCACCTGCAACCACACCTACAATAAGTAATACTAATGCATATCTAACGGCTTTCATTTTTCTTTACCTCCCCAAATACTCTTGGCTTAGTCCATTTCTCAATAACTGGAGCAGCTACATTCATTAGAAGTATAGAATAAGATACTGATTCTGCCATACTTCCTTTTACTCTAATTAATGCAGTTAATAAACCACAGCCTATAGCAAAGATTATTCTTCCCTTTGGCGTAACCGGTGATGTTGAATAATCAGTAGCCATAAAGAAAGCTCCAAGTATTAATCCTCCAGCTAAAATATGATAAATTATATTATTTGCTTCTACGCCTAATAATAATAATAAAATAGCAGTTGTACCTATATAAAATACTGGAATTTTCCAATCTATTACTTTTCTAATTATTAAATAAACAGCGCCAATTAATAATAATAAAGCCGATGTTTCTCCAATAACTCCACCAATATCGCCAATAAACATTCTTTGTAATGAAGGTAATGACCCTTCTCCTGCTTTTAATATAGCAAGAGGTGTCGCTGAACTGATACCATCTGGATTTACATAATTTGTTGCAATTTCTGGCCATGACGCCATTATTGCAGCTCTTGCTCCTAAAGCAGGGTTCATAAAATTAGAACCTATTCCTCCAAATAATTCCTTTACAATAATAATTGCAAATGCAGCTCCAAATACAGCAACCCACCATGGAGTTGGTGCTGGTAAGTTAAAAGCTAAAAGTAATCCAGTAACAACTGCACTTAAATCTCCTATTCTGACTTCTCTTTTTAATAGCTTTTGGATACCAGCTTCAAAAACAACACATGATATACAAGAAACTAAAATTAATCTTATAGCATCAAAGCCAAAGAAATATATACTTCCTACCATAGCAGGTGCCAAAGCAATTATTACATCTAACATTGTTCTTCTAACCGTCTGGTTAGAACGGATATGTGGACCTTCTGATACGATAAGCAAATTATCTAAGGTTACTGAATCTTGATTCATTCCTTCCATTTTTTCTCCTCCTTAAGCTACTATTAGCTACGATTTTTTTCTATTGGATTTTATTTCATTTTGTGCATGATTAATTGATTCTTTAAGAGGACGTTTAGATGGACATGCATATGAACAGCTTCCACAAGATACACATGCTAAAGCATCATATTTTTCCGCCATTTCCATATTGCCAACTAGAGAATAAGCTGAAATATATAATGGCTCTAAAAATACAGGACATACTTCAATACATTTACCACATTTTATACATGGTTGAACTTTGTCTATCTTTACTTCTTCCTCTGTAAACACGACTATTCCAGAAACTTCTTTAACTATTGGTGCATCAAGTGTATATTGTGCTATTCCAGTCATTGGTCCACCAGCAATTATTTTACCAGGTTTGCCTTTAAAGCCACCACATTGCTCTATTATTTCACCAATAGTCGAACCTATTTTGACCAATAAATTCTTAGGCTCTTTAATGCCACTTCCAGTTACTGTAATTACCCTTTCATATAAAGGTTTACTATCCTGAATTACCTCAGCAACAGCATAAGCAGTATTAATATTTGTTACTACTGAATTGGCATCCTTACATCGTCCACCTTGAGGAACAACCCTTTTCAATACAGAATCTACTATCCTATATGATTCTCCTTGTGGAAATTTAGTTTTTAAACTTGCAATTTTAATGTTTTTGTCATTAGATGCTTTGCTTAAAATATCAATAGCATCTTTTTTATTGTCTTCAATAGCTATGTACCCAGCACAATTATCAAAATATTTCATAAAAACTTCAAGACCAAAAATAACCTTTTCTGGCTCTTCAATCATTATTCTGTGATCACATGTTAAGTATGGTTCACATTCTGCACCATTAAGTATAAAAGAATCTATATTGCTATCTGCAGCTGAAGTCAATTTAGAATGTGTTGGGAAACCGGCTCCACCTAATCCTACAATTCCTGCTTCTCTGATTTTGTTTACAATATCTTCCTTAGAAAGATTGGTCAAATCGCCTTTAACGCCTATTGATTCATCTAATTCGTTTAGACCATCTGATTCAATTTCAATACAATCACATTTTATCCCCTGTGTTGTATGCATCTTTTTAATACTCTTTACTACTCCAGATACGCTAGAATGAACTGGTGCTGTTAATCCTGCCTTTGAATCTCCAATTTTTTGTCCTACTTTTACATTATCGCCAACTTTTACTATGGCTTCACAAGGTGCGCCTACATGTTGTTGTAAAGGTATATATACTGTTTTTGGCTCTCTAGCTCTTTCAATAGCTTTTGAACTAGTTAAGTCTTTATTCTCAGGAATATGAACTCCACCTTTAAAAGTAAGATTTTCAAGTATTGTACTCAATGAATTCCACCTCTTTACTATATATTTTATAATAATCATAAAAGAAAAAACCAATAATTCATGGCATTTCCCTAATATTATAACACTAAACAGTTGCCCTGTACATAAACAGATAAATATTGTTTGTTTTTTGACGAACATTGGCATAAACAAATGCAGGAGAAGGGACTCGAACCCTCATGCTTCTTAAAGCAATAGCCCCTCAAGCTATCGTGTCTACCAATTCCACCACCCCTGCTCATGTGCATACAAATATATTATAATACTTTTCTCATAAATATCAACTTTTTAATCTGCTTCTAAGGCAATAATGCATTTCTCTAATCCATTATAAGGATTAGCTACATTAGGAGCTAATTCTCCTAAAATTATATTATCAACTAATATAGCCTTGTTTTTATAAAACAAACTAATATAGGGTAAATCATCGACAATAAAACTTTGCAAATCCTCGTAAGATGATACTTTTTCTTCTCTTTTGTATGCTTTATCTACACTAGTAAGTAGTTCATCCATATAAGGATTATTGTAACTAATAAAATTATCTAATCCTATTTGTGTACTATGATAAATACTATACAAATCTGGCATAAAAGAAAATTGCCATCCTAATAATACTATGTCATAATCCCCAGAAGAAACTTTAGAACTTAATTTATTCCATTCATCTGCTCTTTGTTCCAAGCTAATATCCTTTTCATAAGTGTTATCATAATCATAAATTACTTCTATCCCTATTTCCATTAAATCATCACGAATCATCTCTGCAACCCTTTGTCTATATAGATTTGAAGGATTAGTTGCTAATCTAAAGGTCAATATATTACCGTCTTTATCTTCAACTACACCGTCTCCATCTCGATCTATGATATTTACTGATTTTAATAAATCTATGCTTTCAGCTGGATTATAACCATATTTATTAGCGTCCTCAGATAATAAATATGAATTTGGATGTAAGGGCACATCATTTTGAGTAGCATGTCCCAGATAATTTTTTTGAATAATTTCTTGTCTATTAATTCCATAATAAATTGCTTTTCTTATAATAGCTCCGTTCTCTCCGGAAAAAATAGGATTTTCAAAATTAAACCCTAAAAACTCATATTCATTAGACACATATTCTAAAACTCTTATTCTCGAATTTTCCTTATACTTGTCCCTATCTACTCCTGTAACAGGCGTTATATTAATTTGACCAGCCTCATATGCTGTAATAAAGAGTTCTTCATTATCGAGAACCTTTCCCAATACTTTTTCTAAACTTGGTTTCCCAAATCTGTAATTGTCATTAGCATTTAAACTAATATTTTTATGCTTATTAAAGCTTTCAAATTTATAAGGACCTGTACCTATTGGTATATAATCATCTAATTGTAATGCCATAGAATAGCTTGTCTTAATCTTAGTAGATGAAAACCTATGACTTGGTATAATTAAAAAAGTAAGCAAGTCCAAATTGTTAGCTGAACCATTACTAAAGTTTATTTCTATATTGTAGTCATCAATAATATTTGTACTTTGTATACTTGAAGTTGAATTATTAAGACTATTATATGCAGTTTCAGTATTTGAATTAATTAATGCATTTATGGTAAAAGAAACATCCTCTGAAGTAAATTTCTCTCCATCATGCCAATATACATCTTTTCTCAAGGTCACTAAAATAGTTTTGCCATCATTTACTATATCGTATCTCTCTGCTAATTGTTCAACAGGCTCCATATTTTCATTGTATTCAAATAATCCCTCAAATATTAATTTACTAAAATAATAATAGCTTAGATTGCTTGTCATTAAGGGGTTTAAAGTATTAAAAGGTGTTAGTGGTAAAACTACTTCTCCTCCTTCAACAATCATATATTCTAATTTTATTTCTTCATTATTAACATTTAGAATAGATTCTACATCTGCACTACAACCAGTAGAAAAAACTGCCAATAATACAATAAGAAGAAAATAAATACATCTCCTAGAATTCAAGCTATCACTCCTTAAAATTTAAAATATATTTTACAACTAATAAAACCAGCCTCGTCGAAAGGCTCTGATAAGTTTTTTCATGAAAAAACTTTATATGAATCCTGTTATAAAAGCTCTAATGTATATTATAACATCAAAATAAAGACTATGTACAGTTTCAGGTTTTTCCATATAGTTCTTATATATAGTCTTATATACTCTATGATTAAATTTTACTTTATCCAGATATGTATCTGTTTCTTCAAAGGGAATATTATCTAGAATCGTTCCATCTTTACTATATTTTTCATCTCTTAACCATTTAGTAACATTACCACTTCCCGCATTATATGCGGATAATATTAGATCAAAATTGTTACCAAATTCACTTCTTAGTTGTCTTAGATACCAAGTTCCTATCCTTATATTTATTTCCGGGTCAAATAACATACTACTATTGTATTCTCTAATACCTAAAACTTCTGCTCCCCATTCACCTGTTTGACCACCTATTTGCATAAGTCCTTTTGCATCTTTATTTGATAATGCATCTTTTTCGTATTTACTTTCAACATTTATTATTGCAGCAACTAAAAAAGGATCCAAATCATTTTCCAAAGAATATTTATAAATATAATCTATATAAGATATTGGAAAGAATAAAGATATTACCAAACCAATAATGATTAAAATTATTAAAATATTAATAATAAATTTAAATATGAATTTTACACTGCTTTTTAATAAATACAATAAGCGATACCTCCATCATTACCTCAATTTGCTTAGTATTTGTTCTAAATCATTCTCTAATTCATTTAACTTCCCATTATTATATAGTACTCTATTTGCAATCTTTGCCTTTTCATCTAAACTCATCTGTGATTTTATCTTTAAGAGTGCTTCTTCTTTTGTAATATCATCTCTACTCATTAATCTTTTTAACTGTATATCATTATCTACATAAACTACCCATATTTCATCAAATATTAAACCAAATGATTTCGCAACTTCTATTGTTTCAAATAAAAGGGGTATATCTATAAAAATAATCTCATTATCATTACAATATTTATTTATTAATAATTGTAGTTCTTCAAAAACTCTTGAATGTACTATACCATTTAACTCTTCTCTTAGTTGTAAATTTTCAAATATAAGCTTGCCTAAAAGTTTTCTATCGATACTTTTATCTTCCAAAAGTATTTCATATCCGAAATGTTCAATTATTTCATAATAGGATGGTTTACCAATTTTTGTAACATCCCTTGATATACTATCAGCGTCTATTACAATATATCCCTTTTTTCTAAGCATATTAGTTAATGTAGATTTCCCTGAAGCAATACCACCAGTAATGCCTATTATGGTACAATTATTTAGTGTCATACCAACTATCCCCTATAGTAAAATCAACTTTTAATGGAACTATTAAAGCAATTGAATTTTCCATTATATCAATAACTAGGTTTTTCACTTCTTCGACTTCATCTCTATGAACTTCTATTATTAATTCGTCATGAACTGTTAATATTAATCTTGATTTAAATTTTCTATTCTTCAGTTCATTATATACTCTAACCATAGCCAATTTAATAATATCAGCAGCACTACCTTGTATTGGAGTATTCATTGCTATACGTTCTCCAAAGGATCTTACATTAAAGTTTTTTGCACTTAATTCTGGTACATATCTTCTTCTATTTAAAATCGTCTCAACGTACCCAGCTTCTTTTCCTTTTTCTACGATATCATCCATATACTTTCTAACAAGTTTAAATTTGTTAAAGTAATTATCTATATACTCTTTTGCTTCTTTTCTTGATATATCTAAATCTTTTGCTAGTCCATAATCGGATATACCGTAAACAATTCCAAAGTTAACAGCCTTAGCCCTATATCTTAACTCAGTAGTAACATCTTCTAAATCCACATGAAAAACTTCTGATGCGGTTTTCTTATGAATATCCTCACCTTTACTAAATGCTTCTATAAATTTAGGATCTTTAGAAATATGAGCTAATACCCTAAGCTCTATCTGTGAATAATCTCCATCTAATAGTCTATATTCTGGGGATTCAGCAACAAAAGCCTTTCTAATCCTTCTTCCATCTTCAGTTCTAACAGGTATATTCTGCAAATTTGGTTCAGTACTTGATATCCTACCTGTAGAAGCAATAGTCTGATTAAAACTTGAGTGAATTCTATTGGTACTTTTATTAATTAGATTCAATAAACCATCTATATATGTGGATTTTAATTTAACTATTTGTCTATATCTTAGAATTTTACTTGCAATAGGATGTTTATCTTCTAACTTCTCTAGAACTTCAACATCTGTAGAATACCCAGTCTTTGTCTTCTTAATAACAGGTAAACTCAACCTTTCAAATAAAACTTCTCCAATTTGTTTTGGGGAATTGATATTAAATTCCTCACCTGCAAGTTCGTATATTGTATATGTAAGAGTATCTATTTCTTTATCATATTCAACCCCAAGCTTCTCAAGTTCACTTGCATTTATTTTAAACCCTAAGAATTCCATATTAGCAAGCACTTGAATTAACGGTAATTCAATGTCTAAGTAAAGTTTATCCATCCTTTGAATATTAATCATCTCTAGCATAATCGGTTCTAATTCATATATTGCCTCAAGTACATATGCAATGTGATTCATGATACTGTCTTTACTTATATCCATAAAGCTTTTAGCCTTTTTACCCTTACCTAATAGCTCTTCTTTATCAATGCCATAGTAATCAAGATATTCTTCACTTAATTTATTTATAGAATAATTTGATTGACTAGGATTTATTAAATATTGAGCAATCATCGAGTCAAATGTAAAGCATTCAATTTCAATTCCCATTCTAAATAATTGTACTATGTCTATCTTTAAATTATGACCAATTTTCTCTATGGATTTGTCTTCAAATATTGATTTAAAAGCATCTGCAAACTTTTCATATCCATGTTGAAGATCTATATAATGAGTAACATCATTAATAGTTTTAATTCCAATTCCTATTATTGGGTTCTCAATATAGTTGGATTCATCAATAATAAATTTAAATGCAAATTTTTTATTTGATACTATTTCATCAATTAATTTATCATAATTAACTTCATTTATTTCTTTTACTTCAAATTTTTTTATTATTTCTTCTACTTTACCAGAATATTCTTTAGGTATTTTATTTAATAAACTTTTGAATTCAAGTTCATCATATTTTGACTTTAACTCTTCCCAATTTGGTTCTTTAACCTTTAAATCTTCCAATTTGTGGTCTATAGGAACATTTGTAATTATTTCTCCTAGTTTTCTGCTCATATATGCTATATTTTCATTTTCAACAAGATTTTCTTTTAACTTTTTACCACCTAAGACATCTATGTTTTCATAGATATTCTCTATTGTCCCATATTCTTTAATAAGCTTTAATCCTGTTTTTTCCCCAATACCTGGTACACCTGGGATGTTATCTGATTTATCCCCCATAAGACCTTTTAAATCTATAAACTGTTTAGGCTCAATTCCATAATCTTGAATTATTCTATCTTTATCATAAATATCTAATTCAGTAATACCTTTCTTTGTTAGAAGTACTTTAGCATTGTCTGTAGCAAGCTGTAAATAATCTTTATCACCTGTTACTAATATTACATCTAAAGAATGTTCTTCTCCAATTCTTGCTAGAGTTCCAGCTATATCATCAGCTTCAAATTGTGACATTTCAATAGTAGTAATGTGCATATCTGATAATATTTCCTTAATTAGTGGGAATTGTTGGGCTAATTCAGATGGTGTAGGCTGCCTTGTTCCTTTATACTGTTCATATTCTTTATGTCTAAAAGTTGGACCTTTTTTATCAAATGCTACACAAATATAATTTGGATTATATTCATCTTTGATTTTATAAAGCATTGTTAAAAATCCATATACACCATTTGTATATAGTCCTCTCTTAGTTGTTAATAAAGGCAATGCATAGAATGCCCTATGTAATAATGAACTGCCATCTATAATCATAATATTTTCACTATTCATCTAACCACTCCAAACTTCAATCTATTATATAGAACTATATTACCTATTATAGCAGAAAAATATTATCGTTTCATTATATATTGTTCTAAGATAATAATAATCGTTAAAATCAAGGGGATATTAAATAACAATTGCATTTTCAGTTATTATATGTTAGTATATTTCTTGTGAATATGCCGAAGTGATGGAATTGGCAGACGTACTGGACTCAAAATCCAGCGGTGGCGACACCGTGCGGGTTCGACTCCCGCCTTCGGCACCAAAATATAAAGCTCATAAAGATGCTTACAGCGTCTTTATGAGCTTTTTTTATTCAGATTCCTTTTCTTTATCTAATTTTTTATTTCTAAAATAAATAAGCAAATCAGTTGATACCATTATTAAATTTATTATATAAAATATTACTACATAGTTTAAATTTCCTGATAGAAACTTAGATCCAATACCACATACATACCCAAAAATAATGATAGCTAAGAAGAAAGGGCTTTTGCCTTTTGCAGTCCTTGCTTTTATACTATTGATAATTGAAGTAGGCCATGCAAATCCAAATGCTAATACCATTATAACCTCTAATATTTGTGACATCTATTCATCTCCTAGTCGTCAGTTCCTTGGTTTCAATTTATATATTTACTTACATTTTGTTTATGTTCATCAAAAGTTCTAGAGAATACATGACCATTATCTCCTAATACATAATAAAAATAATCATGATCTTCACGGTACAAGGCTGCATAAATTGAATTTTTACCAGGAGAAGCAATCGGTCCTGGTAGTAGTCCACTATTCTTATAAGTATTAAAAGGATTATCTATCTCTAAATCCTTGTAAAGAACTCGAGTCATATGCTCTTTCCCTTCTCCTTTTCCATAGATTACTGTGGCATCAATTTGTAGCGGCATGTCCACTTTTAATCTGTTGTATATAACACCGCTTATTGCAGCTCTTTCTTCATCATTATACGCTTCCCTTTCAATTAATGATGCAATCGTTAAGACTTGATGCCTTGTTAAATTTAGTTCTTTAGATCTATTATTATACTCTTCGGTAAACACGTTTTCCATAGTACTAACAAGAATTGTGACTATATCCTCCATAGATTGATCCCTAGTAAAAAGATATGTATCTGGAAATAAATATCCTTCCATATTAAAATATAAATCCGTAGTATCAAAATCATAATTCTTGCTATAATAGTATTCATTTGTAGCGTTTATGAATTCTTCAGCGCTTCCTAATCCTTTTTCTTCAATCTTTTCTGCAAATTGATAAAGTGTAAATCCTTCTGGAAATGTTACCTTAATTTGCTCTTCTTGTTCACCTTGTTGTATGATTTCATATATTTCCTCTATATTTGAGTTTGGTTCAATAGTATAAGTTCCTGGTTTAATATTATGAGCTATATCACGCCCTTTGTATCTAAACCATAAATTACTTCTAATAATTCCATTATTGTATAAATCCTCAGCCACATCTGATAATGTAGAACCCCCTGATATAACAATTTCTACAAGTTCCATATTAGTCGACTCAGAAAGATAACCAGGCAAATAATTTATTAGTCCAATAGTAAATAATAAAACTACAACTATAAATATTGATAATTTTTTCATATATACCTCCATAAATTCGCCATAATTATAATATACCAATAGCAAATAGATATTGCAATACTAAGAAGCATCTACACTACAGTAAGAAAAGCTTTTTTTAAAGCCATTATTTGTTATAGTAGTTATAAAAAAGAGGCTTTGGATAAATTCCAAAGCCTTCTTGTTAAAATCTTAAAACAGCAGCAACTGGACTTTCGTCTGGTAAATCACTGGAACTGACTGAGAACACCTTTCCACCTCTAGACAAGGTTAGTAATGATACATATTCAATTAAATCTTCATCACCATCCCTAGGTTCATCATGGATTTCGACTTTGTTCTTATCTAAACTGTACTTACCCCATTGTTGCAATCCATCTTCTAAGAATAGTGCATCTATTTGACCTCCATAGGCAGCTGGAATTATTTTATCTAGAGAATTTGCAAATAAATGATTTTTTTGACCATGGTATTGTTTGTATCTTTCTTCTGCTAATTTTTTGTCCTTATTGAAAAGTGGTTCTACAATTTCCCAAGCTAATTTATGAAGCTCTTCTCCATTTAGTAGTTCGGGATTTCCTCTTATAAAATCATCAACAATATAAGGATACTTACTCTTTTCCCTATATATTGGTATTAAATACTCTACACCTGTTAATACAAGAGGTACTACTTCGCCTTCATGCATATCAACTAAAGATTCATCAATTGCTCTAAAATAACGAGTTAATTCATTACGTTCATAGTCATCTTCATTAGATTGAGCTTGAGTGACTTTATTATAAGTTAATTGGTTTTTGCCTACATTTCTAGAGGTACGCATTGCTAGATCTCTTCTAGGACTATCAGCCTCATCATCAACTTGCATATCATGCATACTATCAGGGGCATCCTTTAGTTCAATCTCATTGACTGTATGCCTACTACATCTAAATAATCTAACTTGATTTTTACTTAATGCTAAAATATTAAACTGTCCATTCCCAGTAAACAGAGGAAGTAATGGTTTTATATAGATTTTATTGCTTATTTTTACTGTCTCATTAAATTCAATAGCTAGTCTATAGTAATCTATACCATCTGAATGTATAAATAAAGCTAGGCCATCTCCTTGATTCTGCCAAAATTTTGTTTCAGTAATAATATTAGTTGCTGGTTTTAATAATTCTTCTATTTCACTTTTAGCCATTTCCATATTGTATAGTTCTGCCTCTGCTTCTCTTAATAATTGTTTGAATTTTATATGATTTTGCCTTATATCTACTCCACTTTTAATTGTAGGCATATAAATGGATACAATTAAATTACTATCTTTATTCACTAATTCATTCAATTCTTGAACAGTTAATATATCCATAAACATTCTCCTTTTTAATATTAGTATCCTTAAAATTGATCTATTATCAAAAATATTAATGTTAAATTAATAATAGAATATTTATAATTTTACTTTACCCTTATTTATATCTTCTATGAAGGTAGTTAAATACAACTTAGTAAAATATTTTTTTAAAAGTTTAATTAATAAAATTAAATAATTTAAAAAAATTAAGCATTTTTCATGCTTAATTTTTATTATTGTATGCATTTAATTTTAATTAAATCACTTTCAACAATTCTACTATATTGTCAACTACATAATCATATTTCTCAACTTTACCAAAACCATATCTAGCGTATATAAATGAAATCCCAGCTAATCTTGCTGCATTACTGTCACCATCAACATCTCCTACATATATGGATTTCTTCAGATTATTTCTATTAATTACAAGTTTGATGTTTTCAGCTTTAGATAGTCCAGTTCTACCTATGCTTTCAAAATCCATAAAATATTTTTCAAATCCATAATAATTTAAGAATGCTTCAATATATCCTTCTTGACAGTTACTAACAATGGACAACTTGAATCTAGTTGAAAGTTTCTTTAACACATTCTCAAGTCCAGGATATAAAATACCTCCATGTTCTTTGATATATTTAATTTCATTTTTACTGCATTCATTCCCTATTTCATCTATCTTATCGTGATCTAAATAATGTAAAAAATCCTCAAATATCTTTGCTGTTGGAGTACCCATAAAATTTTCTATATCTTTTTTTGTAAGTTTTTTTGTTACTTCATCATACTTGTCTAATACTTGATTCCAAGAAATAAAAACCTCCCTGGTTGAATCCCATAAGGTTCCATCCAAATCAAAGATAACACTATCCAACTTCTCACTTTTATCTAACTTGTTAATTACCATCAAATCTCTCCAATGCTTAAATTTCACAAACCATTTGAATAAATTCTGGTCTAAGTTTATTATTTAGAATTAAATAATCTTATTAATACTGTGAATTTATATAAATTCTACCTTAATAATCTTTGTATCTTGTTAAAACTTTTTACATCTAATTTATCGGATTCAATGTAGTAATTGTATCCTCCATGGACTTTTCAAGCCTTAATTCAATATCATTATAGTTATTACTATTCATTGCTTCCTCAACTGGCAATATCTCATGAGCAAAACTATTACCAACTAAATATCTATTAACCCATGTTGGAATATATTCTATATCTTTGATAATAGCCTTTTCTTCTTTTTCAATATTTAATAATACCATAACACCATCTTCAGTATAATGATTGTCTGTATTATTCTTTCTTTGGTTTGATAAAAAATTTCCCATGGAATATATGATATATTTATCTTCACCTTCATAATTTACTACTGCAGCTTTTTGAATTACATGAGAGTGACTACCTAAAATAATATCCGCCCCCCATTCAATTAACTTGTTACCTAGGTCCACCTGATAGTTAGAAGGTTGTTTTTGATATTCATTACCCCAATGAATAAATACAATTGTTAAGTCTACTTTATCATTTAATTCATCTATGTCATTTTGTATCAATTCTTCATCAATTAAATTTACCATGTATGATTTATCACTTGGTAGTAATGAATCAAGCCCATTAATACCATATGTGTATGACAATAGTCCGATTTTAATATTATTTACTTCTTTAATTAAGCCTGATCTATTTTCATCTTTGTATGTTCCAATATTTTCAAGACCATTATTATTAATAGTATCTATTGTAGATATGAGTCCATTTACTCCCTGGTCCATACTGTGATTATTTGCAGTTGAGAGAACATCAAATCCAGCATCCTTCAAAGCCTTAACAGTTTCTGTTGGACTATTGAACCTTGGAAATCCACTAAAACCTTTTTCATTTCCAGCAACTACAGTCTCAAAATTAACTAAAGCCAAATCGCTATTTTTAATGTGTTCTTTTACATTTTTAAAGGAATTACTAAAATCGTAAGTATCACCAATTTTTGCTCCATTTACTTGAGGCATGTGAAACATTATATCTCCCGCAGCCAAAATTGTAATCCTATCTTTTTGAGTCTCAAGAGTGATTTGCTCTTTAACAGTTTGTTTTTCCACTACTTGAGTGTTTTGATTGACCCAAACTTCGGTATCTTGCTTGTCCTCTACTTGAATATTATTAAAGCCACAAGATACAAGTAGTAAAATCGTTGTTATAAATAAAATTGCATAGATTCGTTTCTTCATAAAAGCCTTCCCTTCAAGCTATCTATTAATTTTGATGATATGACTTTAATTCAAACCATTCATTCTCAATTGGGGTTGGATTATTTAATAACATATAATTTAGATTTGATAACAAAAGCAATATAGCCAATTGTAACAGGTAATAAAGCTAATAATATACCTAAATCTTCAGTAAATCCACTGCCTTTTAATAAAATTACTCGGATAATATAATATATATTTAGAGCAAGCAATATTACCATAGAAACTACAATAGTAACTCCACCAATTGATGATCGTGCACGCATTTCAGATAATTCTTTATTTGACTTAGTCTGAAGTTCTTCCATTCCTGATTTCAAATTCTCTATTAATTCATCTCTGTTAATTATACCTTTATGTAATAATTCTAACTTTTCTTCTGAGCTGTAAGCTACATTATCAAATTCTCCAATTGAAGAAAGCGACTCGAATAGCCCTCTAGGATAAATGTTATCGACTTTCAATAAGATTCCTAATGACATCAATAAAGATAATTTAGAATTAGCAATATTTAAGGAGATAATATCATTGTTACTGATTATATCGCTGCTTTGACTACTATACTTGGATAAAAAGCACACAAAATCATTTAATAAAATATTTGTATCCATTTTTATATCTAAATGAGATGGAATATCTAATATAAACCTAGTTATTGAAATAATAGTAGGTATTGTAGAATCACTTTTATCAAAGAAATTTGGTTTTTCTTTATGGCATTGAACAATCTGAAAATATATTTTTTCATACTCTTTAGGTGAGATTTCTATTTCCTTACCTAATATTCTGCACATATTAATATCATCTAATCTACGTACAATGGTTCCTAATGAATTCTCCGCTTGGTTCTCATAATCTATTGTAAGTTTATAGACATCATCGATTCCCTCACTTATTAATGCCTGAAGAGTCAACCTAAAATCTTGACATCTCTTGTCCTCTCTTAATAAATTAAGTTTATCTAAAATGTTATTACTAATTTTCTTGTCTTTTTCTGAAACCTTAATTAACCATACTGCCATTATACCGGTTATAGGATCTTGTTCTATAGAATTATTTCCTATCCACAATTGTGCTCTTTCATAAATCAGATGTTTAAAGTTTAAAATTTTATCTTGAAATATTCTTGAACTAAATATAGAATTATCAAAAGATGAATCATAAACAGATAGTAACACATCATGAATATCATGTAACAAAGCATTTCCAAACCAGTTTGAAATCTTTAAATCTGATAAAATCGAGTTAAACACTATGTTATTCTGATTATAGTTTGTTCGACCAATTAGAATATTTAAGTTCTCTACATTAATGTTGTCTATCCTATACGAATTTGCTACTACTAATTTGGATCCGTTTTCTATTGCTCTTTTCATTATATTTGTTTCTAAGTACTTTTCTTTTAAATCATTCGATGGAAATATAAATAGTTTAGCATGTTTAACCAAATAATTAAACCTAGGATTATTTTCTATCTCGTCAGAATCATAATACTTTGTTACTGTTTCTATTCCAGATATACGAGTACATAGCATATTATAATATTCTTCATTAACTTGTCCATTATTATTTATAGACACTATTTTAGGAAGGCCATAAATTGCATAATAAAGAATATTTGATGCTAATGCCCCATCTCTTATCCAATCGGCAGGATATGGACACAAGACTAGCCTACCTATGTTTTCATATGTCATCAAAGCAACACACTGAGTTGGAGATTCAAGCCATACAGCTTTAGAGATTCTACTATCTGCGGCATCAGAAGGTAATTCAATACCGTTATAACATAAATAAAACTGAGATTTATTTATATTATCGATGAAGTTCTGCTTACTTATCCTATTTGGAAACTGCATTATAGGATGTTCCAGATTTACACTAAAGTCAACATTTGCGCTCTCCGTATCTGCACAAACCCATTGTTTGGCACCAGCAAATTCTAAAAAATCAACTTCTGAATTTACTCCCGCAAAACCTTGATGAAATACTACAAGGCTCTTACCTGATTCAATAAAATTCTCTAAACTGTTCTTGTTTTTGTCAAGTATTCTATATATATTGCTATCTCTTCTTATAATTGCATTTGAAGCAAATATTATCAGATCATATTTAGCTTCATTAAGAGTATTTAATATTTCCTCAGCATAATTACCATGGGCGAATTCAAGGCTATAAGCCTGTGATTCCAAAAACAGATTCGAAATTATGCTTTCCATAAAACTATGATTATCTGCATGAGGTTGTCTTAACATTTCCAGCGCATCATATATTACCAATATACTTTTATGTTCATTCAAACTTAACATAACTTAACTGTGTTGAACATTTAATGTAAATGCATCAACACTCTCCTTTCTGCCATATTTTTTATTATCAATTGTTCATTATGAACTATTTATTCTATGATACATTTATCCAATTACTATATTTGCATGTAATTCGGGTTTAAACTCTTGAGATTCTAGTGGAAACAATGGTCTTTTTAAGTATTTATATTGAATATTTATTATATCTTGTCTAACAGAACCTGGTGTCAATGCCATTATCCAGCCTTTGGCAACCTTACTAAGATCAGGTTCAAGATATCCCATTTTTACAACAATAATATCATAATTTGTAAGATTATTTATACCAGCCTTAATAAATGCCTCCCGTGTTCCATATTGATACCTATTTTCAGTAATAATGACTGAAATATTGTCTATACATACAACAGCGGATCTTCCTGCCATATAGTCTCTGAAAAAAAAGTCAATAGTAACCTCGATTTCTGCAGGTCCTCCAAATGATAAATCTGACTTGCCACCTAAGGATAATAAAACATTTGAACCTATTTTATTCTCATATAATACTTCAATTGATTTAGAATCAAAAATAGAAGAAAACAGAATTCTTTTATCAATTTTATTAGACTTATTTAATTCCAAAAATTTTTTTAATAATAAATTCATATCACCTACGCCACCAGCTCCAGGATTATCACCTGTATCAGAAAGAAAGAAAGGTTTCACTTTTGAAGATAATGCCAGACTAATGGCTTCATCTGCCTTTTCAACGGGCCCAACGAACTTAAATTCATTTCTTAGATTCCAAAACTTGTCAGCTAATTTTTCTGCTTCTATTTTAATAAGTTCTTTATCAATGCCTGTAATTACAATAGCAGCATGGCAACGGGGTTGATCAGCCCAAGGAAATCCCATCCATATAGAAGCATCTATAATATCATCGTTGTTGCATATCTCATCTAGTTTTGCATATAGAGACTTCCCAGGTTCTACTTCAGTTGATGTTTTTTCCCCAGGCAAAAGAATAGGAATGTCTACCTTAGCTCTTACTAATTTATCTCGATTATTTTTCAATACTTTTATAAGATTTTCAAAAGCTCGCTTTTTTGTTTCTACTGTATCTATGTGTGGTGCAGTCCTGTGGCAATTTAATAAATCGCTTGAATAAAATAATTTATCAGATACATTTCCATGCAAGTCCATTGTAGTTGAAATAACTGTACTTTTTCCTACAATTTCTCTAATCTCTTCTAAAATTATTCCTTCAGCATCTTGCATCCCTTCAACGCTCATTGCTCCATGTATATCAAACAGTAAACCATCAATTTGATTTTCAGATATAGCTTTCTTTAACAAACTGATGAATTCTTTATGCCAATCACTATAAAAAGCTTTACTTACAATACCACCTGGTATTGCTCTTGCATATACTAAAGGTATACATTCAATATCAGGACTAAAGTCCTTTAACCATGAATATGAATTCAATAATTCTTGACCACGTTTAATCTTGAAGTCACTTTCACCTGATATATAAGGAGTAAATGTAGAAGATTCTATATGTATACCACCTATTGCAATTTTGTAGCCCATAATTTATTCCTCCAACAATATTTGACTAATATTAGAAAATTCAATTTCATAACTGTCACACTTGGTTTTTTACTAAACTTCACATGTATATAATACTACATTTTTCAATCTTATGGTAATTTTAAATCTCAGTTGTAACTTGTTAATACAACATAGTAAATCATTTGTTTTTAATAGCTTGTATAAAGGTCTAATTGTTTGGCCGTTACCCAAATATGCAGTAGCACTCAGTGGTGAATAAAGTTAAAAAGGAGCAAAACCAGTATGGTCTTACTCCTTTTTATCATATATTTTATTATACAGTTTTTATTTTATCAATAATTTGCATTCCTTCTTTAGAATTTAAAAACTCAATTGTACTTTTAGGGAGCAATTTATATGCATCTTCAACCTTATCTTCTTTTAAAAGCTTTCTTACATAGGATGCACTAATTGGTTCATTTGCCTCTTCTTTTCTATCAACAATCTTTACTTCAATATCTTTATCCTCTAATATTTCTTTTAAGGATTTATTATAGGCTAATGTAACTACATCTATAGGTTCTGAGCCTAGAAATCTAATATCAATCTCTAAATCTTTTGCAATTTTATTAGCAAATATGCTAGCATCTAATTCTGTATATATATCTAACATTTTATCTTTTTGTTTGATAAAGTAAGTTGGGAATGTTCCTCTAGAAATTATGTAAGGTCCACCTTTAATAATTTTTACTCTATCATCACCTTTAAATTCATTAACAACAATATTATATCTTGTCTCAAATGGAAATATTGACAAATCTTCTTCAACTACAAATATAATAAGTTCATCTACTTTTTTTAAAGCTTCATTCATTAAATACTTATGTCCTAATGTCATTGGATTGCAATTTACAACAATGACACCACGCTTTCCATTTTTCACACCTACATAATCTTTTACTTTTCTTATCCAATTAGAATAATTGTAAAAGCCACCTTCTAAAAGAATTACGCTATTCGTTGAATATACTTCATTTAGCCCAAGAGAACTAAATATTGCCTTATTATTAGGTGTAGTAAATATGAAATAAGAATTATAACCTTTTTCTATTACATACTCTAATAAGGAATTATATATTATACCTATTGCTCCTTGCCCACTATAAGTACATTTAGCAAAAAAGTATTTAAGTATATTTCCTGATGCAGAACCTGTTGCTATTATTTCATCATTATCTCGAATTACATATGTAATATCTGGAAAATCATATTCTACACCAAAAATACTTAAGAACTTCTTTATTTCTTCTACTTCAAATGGATTATTTTGATTTAAATTATCACTAAAAAAAATAGTATCACAACCTTTTAAAAATATATCTAATTTTACCATATTTATATACATAATAAAAGAGTTGCATAGCAACTCTTTTATTAATCATTTAGTTTTTACTAACTCATTACTTAACTTCGTATATATAATCTAATATTTTACCGTCCCTATATTCAGAAATACCAATTACTCTGTCTGTTTTCTCAATAGGTTTAGCTTTACCCATTATTTCCTCTGAATACTCTTTTAATTCTTTGATATCTACAACATTTAATTTTGCCTCGTTAAATTGTTTTATTAAATCCTGTCTTAATGGATTTACGCAGATACCTCTTTCGGTAACTAAAACATCAACAGTAGTTCCTGGTGTTGTTATAACATCAACTTTATCCTTTATCAAAGGAATTCTAGATGAGAACAATTTTGATACTATAATGGATAATTTGCTACCAGCTGCAGTATCTTGATGTCCACCTGATCCGCCCATTAACATACCATGAGAACCTGTCATTACATTTACGTTGAAATCTGTATCTATTTCGGTTGCTCCAAGTATTACAATATCAAGATTATCTACAACTGCAGATACTTCTGGGTTACCATATTGTGATGCACTCATTCTTAAGTGAGTTGGATTTTTCTTTAATGATTCTATAGCTTCTAAATCAAAGCATTGAACATCATATAATGATTCAAATAATCCTTCTTCAAGCATGTCTGTTAGATATCCAGTAATACCACCTGATGCGAATCCGCCTTTTAAATCATTTTCAAGCATGTAATCCCTTAGGAAAGATGTAACTGCTAATGATATACCCCCTGCACCACTTTGATAGCTAAATCCTTCCTTTAAGAGTCCTGATGCTTCCATAACTTTTAGTGTGTCTTTGGCAATCTTTAGTCCTATTGGATCTTTGGTAACCTGAGTTGTACCTGATACTATACCTGATTTTAAACCAATAGAGTCTACTAGTAGTATATGGTCTACATAGTCTTCAGTTATATCAGTAGGATAATTTGGATATTCTACTAATGAATCAGTAACAGCAACAACCTTTTCTGACATCATACTATCTGCGATTGCATATCCCATTGAACCACAAGAGTTTATACCATTAACTCCAGATATATTTCCTTTATCATCACTACTTGGTGATGCAATAAATGCAACATCTATTTTTAATTCTCCATTGGCGATAGATCTTGCTCTTCCACCATGAGATTGCATTATAATATTGCCTTTTAGTTCTCCATGGCTAATTGCTTCTGCTAGTTCACCTGATATATATGATGCTACAACATTTTTTATAGTTCCATCTTTTAGCAATGGAATAAGTTCCTTATTTGTTGGGAACAAAGAACTTGCAACAAGTGTAATATCCTTTATTCCTAATTTTTGAACTTGTTTCAAAATTAAATTTGTAACATGGTCCCCATTTCTTAGATGGTGATGGAAAGATAATACAGATCCGTCTTTTATGTTTAATTCTTTAAATAGATCATCTATATTTTCCGTTACTTTATTTTTCTTTTGACCCTTTGTGGGATATTCGGACTTATCTATGACTTTTATGGAATCAATATTAAAATTATTTAAGTAATTCATCATATTCCTCCTTATAATCTCCACTCATTTTTAACAAATTAAGAGCTCTTTTAATTATTGGTGCATCAACCATTTTACCATCTAAGGAGAAAGCACCTAAACCTATTTGTATTGCTTCTTTTTGACCTTCTACTACTCTTAATGCATATTCTATTTCAGCTTGTGATGGAGCAAATACATTATTCACAATGTCTACATGTCTTGGACTAATAAGTGCCTTTCCGGTCATACCTAAATCCTTAGCATTTAATGAATCTTTCTTTAATCCTTCATAATCATCTGTATCTGTAAAAGGTGTATCTATAGCTTCTATTTGTAAAGCTTTAGATATAGCAATAATTTTAGATCTCGCATAAGCGATTTCTTCTGATTCTTTAGTTCTTTTAGCTCCCAAATCCAATGTTAAATCTTCTGCTCCTAGTAATACTCCAATAACTTTTTTAGATTTGCTTAAGATTTCCATAGCCATTTCTAAGCCTAATGAGGTTTCTATTAAGCCTATAATTTTAAAATCTGAATTTTTTTCAGTTAAATATTTATCCAATGCTTCCATAGATTCAACACTTGCCTTAGGTAATACTATACCTTCAATTTCTGAATCAATAATAGCATCTAAATCATCATAGAAAAATGGAGTATCAAGTGGATTTATTCTAACAAATACATCTGTTTGGTTTTTAAATGTCTTTAAATATTCTACTACTAATACTCTAGCTGCATCTTTTTCATTTATAGCTACTGCATCTTCTAAATCTATAAGTACCGCATCTGTTCCTAATACATCTGAACTGACGAGCATTCCTGGATTGTTTCCTGGCATAAAAAGTAATGTTTTATACATCTTGAACACTCCCCCTTCTTATACAGGCTTTAACCCTCGCTCTAATTGTAAAGTCTAAGGCTCCCTTATCATTTATAATTACTTTTACATCAGTTATATTTTCTTCTTTCAAAGTATCTAATATTGTTTTTTTGATATCATCACCATATTGATTATATACGATGCTTTCAATTTCTAAGTCGATTCCCCCATCACCTGGTGACATCATAACAAGAATGTCATTTGATTCAACAGAACCAGCTTTTGCCATCTTATTTATTACTGCCATTTAGATACTCCTTTCTACCTAATTCGTATAGATTGTTTCCTTTTGAGTCTATAACTACTGTTGCTGGAAAATCTTCCGCATAAATTTTTCTAATAGCTTCTGCCCCCAAGTCTTCATAAGCTATTATTTCAGCAGTCTTAATTGACTTTGCAATTAAAGCTGCTGCACCACCGATAGCTGCAAAATATACAGCCCCATGTTCAACAATCTTATCTACTACTTCTGGTCCTCTTTTCCCTTTACCAACCATGCCCATTAATCCTAAATCCAATAATTGTGGGCTATAAGCATCCATTCTATAACTTGTAGTTGGTCCAGCTGAACCAAGTGCTTGACCTTCTTTTGCAGGAGCTGGTCCTACATAGTATATACAAGCTCCCTTAACATCTAATGGTAATTCCTTTCCTTGTTCAATTAAATCAACTAATCTTTTATGCGCTGCATCTCTTGCAGTGTACATATATCCAGTAATATAAACATTATCTCCCGCTTTTAAATCTTTTAAGTCTTCTCTAGTAAACGGTGTTTTCAATTTATAATCCATTTCAACCCTCCTAAAGTGTAACTTCTTTATGCCTAGTAGCATGGCAATTAATATTTACAGCTACAGGTAAACCAGCAATATGTGTTGGATAATACTCAATGTTTACCTTTAAAGCAGTTGTTTTCCCACCAAATCCTTGTGGTCCTATACCTAGTGCGTTTATTTTTTCAAGCATTTCCTTTTCCAAATCAGCATAGAAAGAATTTTCATTATATTTATCAAGTTCCCTCATAAGTGCTTTTTTAGCTAAAAGTGTTACTTTGTCAAAAGTACCGCCAACACCTACGCCTACAACAATTGGAGGACATGGATTCGGACCAGCTAATTCAACAGTTTCTAATATGAATTTTTTTACTCCTTCTAATCCATCAGAAGGTTTAAGCATTGCAAGTCTTGACATGTTTTCAGAGCCAAATCCTTTTGAAGCAACCATTATATTTAACTTATCTCCAGGTACTACTTCATAGTGTACTACTGCTGGAGTATTATCTTTAGTATTAACTCTATCTAATGGATCTCCTACTACGGATTTTCTTAAAAATCCTTCTTCATAACCTTGTCTTACACCTTCGTTAATTGCATCTTCAATAAATCCATTTTCTATTATTACTTCTTGTCCAATTTTAACAAATGCAACTACCATACCTGTATCTTGACACATAGGAACATTTTCATCATTTGCAATTTTTGCGTTTTCAATAATCTTATCAAGTATATCTCTTGATAGTTCCCAATCATCATTTTCCCGAGCATCTTTTAGAGCTTGCATTACATCTTTAGGGAGAAAGTAATTGGCTTCCATTACCATTCTTTTAACTTCAGAAGTTATCTTACTCGCGTCTATAGTTCTCATTTCACACTTCCTTCTAATTTTTTTACTTAAACAAAATCAGAGGGAAATTTGCTTTCCCACTGATTCCAATGTTTTGTCTTCCTATAAAAATATTAGTTAGCTTTATTTCTGTTAGCTAAAGCTACAACTCTATTCATTTCATTATTGATTAACATATATCCTTCATCAACACCCATACCTGGTTTTGCAAGTACTTGAGTTGCTCCACAAGCTAATACTATATTACAGCAAATTTCAGCACTTCTATTTGTTTCATTACAAGTACCACCAGTATATGCTCCTAAACCCTTTTCATTACAATATAAAACGGCTTCAATTGTGTTGTTAACTCCACCTAGGTCAGGAGTTTTGATTTGAATCATATGACCAGCTTTGTTATCAGTAAAATCTTTTACATCTTGAAGTGTATTACACCATTCGTCTGC
The DNA here is from genome assembly GCA_028708575.1 of Tissierellia bacterium. Lineage (GTDB taxonomy): Bacteria > Bacillota > Clostridia > Tissierellales > Tissierellaceae > UBA3583. The sequence continues at coordinate 9,346 of JAQVYQ010000001.1, read as the reverse complement.
AACTAATTCTACATTTATTCCTCTTGTATCTAATTCTACTCTTAAATCAGCCATTGCTTTAATTTGACCTTCTCTATTTCCTACATCCATAGGTCCTTCTATTCTTAATGCATATGGTTTAGCTGCTTCTTCAAGAGTTTTTAAGTAGTCTGCCATAACTTTAGTATCATTGTTAAAAGCATCTCCTATAGTTCCATAAACATCTATATGGAATATAGGGTTGTAATCTTCTGTTGTCTTATATTGTTTTACTCTGTCTCTTAACCATTCAACATAAGCTAATAACTTTTCACCTTTAAAACCTAACTTTTCTTCAACACTGTTGAATAAGCCGTGAGGTAATACGTCAGCACTTTTGATTATCATCTTGTCAGCGTTAATATATCTATCATCACCTGATTGAGTAAATATAGGAATTCTTTTTATTTCAACACCTGTGTTATATTCTTCTCTTACTACTTCTGCCATAGTTGTTTTCTTTGTTTTTGCTACAGCATCTAATAAAGCTTGAGTAATACCATATCTAATAGCTGTGTGTAATCTCTTACCATTTACTTCTAAGTGATCAAATTCATCAGCTAATGCTTTAAAACTATTAAGTTCTCTACCAATTAATAATGGTTTGATGTCATTTTCAATAACAGGAATAAAATCTTTAGCTAAGAATAATGGGTCACGTCCGCCAGCTCCTGAGTATTGTACTGCAGCACAATCTCCATAAGCTACTTGACCATCTTCAAGTATTAACATAACTGAAATACTTTCTCCTGCTTGCCTAATAGAAGTAAAACCTTCTAATTGTGGTTCACCAAGATAAAATAATCCATCATGTTTAGCACCAGCTTTGATAGCCTTTTGGTCATCAAAATAAAAACCTGTTTTTCCTTCAGAACATACTAAATCAACAATTTTCATTTACATTACCTCCGATTTTTTCAATGATTTTTCTTTAACTACGGTCTTCCTATAAGTTTTCCTTTACCTACGGCAAAAATATCATCTATTGTCATTTGGAAGCTTATTTCTCTCTTCTCAAATTTTGCCCTTTCTTCTAATTTTGCTTTATTGAAATCAAGTATATCTTTAGTAAAAGGTACATTACCAGTCATGAAATATCTAACTGCTCCGTTATTATCTCTAGCAGGCATAATTTTACCAGCATTGTATTTTGATGGAGCAAATGGAATATCAATAACACCAGTTTCAAATCCTTTAACTGTACCTACAATTAAATCACCATTACCAAGTTCAAATGTTTTATCCATAATACATTTTGTCTCTGCTTTAATCATTTCTATTTCAGCTTCTAACGCTTTACTTGATGGTAATCTTTGACCTTCTAACATGTTTAATACCATTTTAGTAGCTTTTATACCAGAAGCATTTGCTTCCTTAGTAGGTATTCCTATAGCTTCATGAGGAGTCTTAACAATAACCTTTGTTGCTCCTGCTAATGCTGCAGTAGCTGAACCAAAGGAAATAACGCCAAATGCTTTTGCCTCATCTTCTGGGAATCCTCCCATCCATTGATGGAATACTGTTGTTACAACAACATCATCATATCCATATTCTTTTAAGTATTCTTCTGTTAATTCTTCTAGAGCTCTTATAGCAGCAACGTCTTGAACAAGATTTCCACATTGTCCGAAACCTACAGTAATACTCTTTACTCCTTGTTCAGCAGCTAAAAGTGCTTCAATAATTCCTGTTACAATTGCCATTGATGGAGGTACTAATGTACCAGTTAATGGTCCAAATGGTTCTCTGTTTATGATAATACCTTGCTCTGCGTAGAATCCAACAAGTCTATCACAATACATCCAGTCAGAAAGTGATTTTTCAATAGATACATCTTTTGCATATGGAACATTATAAGAAATTCCGCCACCTTCGTTTGAAGTCCAACCACCAGCGTGGATTATTTCAGCTAAAAGTCTAGAATCTGGAGTACCATGTCTTGCTTGTAATGGTTTATCTACACTTTCATATACTTCTCTACATCCTTTTACGCCGTGGTTAACTGCTGGAAATCCATTCATCATTGCTCTGCCTGCTTTGATGGATTCATCTATACCAACTTGACATTCAGCATATCTATTTAATCTTGAATATGCATCTATTGTTGAAGGTAAAAGATCTGCTCCACCCTCTTTAGATAAGTGATTTAATAATTCAATATGCTTATCTATCAAAGGTACACCTGCTCTTGGTTGAGCTAATGTAATTCCAGCATTCTTTGCATTTTCTAATACTTTAGCAAAGTTCTTTTCCACTGGAACTTTTTTTAAATAATCTACTGCTTCTTGAAGATCTACTTCTTTTCCTGTTGGCCAGCCAACCAACACCTCTTCTCTTTCTTTAAAAAAATCTTCATCAGAAATTCTTTTATTCTTTAAATTCATGAATTCTCCTCCTATATTTCAACAATATATTTTTTTAACATCCGAACAGCCATATTGGCATTAACCATTGCGAGTAGCCCCATAGCTGATAATATATACTCTTTATCAAGCAAAATTTTTGGTTCCCTTGGCTTTAAAGATGTAGGGTCTTCCATTGTAAATGTTGCTGCTGAAAGAATATCTTTAGGATTTCTACTGTTTACAATTACCCCACCTGTTCCAAGTAAATATGGTAATTTCATTAAATCTTTCCCTTCTTGGGTATGGATATTTCCAAGAGGAGAATATACAGTGTCTAAAAAACCAGCATGTCTTTTCATAGAAATATTTGCACAGACTTTTGCCATAGCCTCATCGAAATCTATTTCTTTTTCATCAATAGCAACAAAACTTGTATTTGTATTTCTATTATTAACTTCTTCTTCAATATCCAAATCATCATATTTTAAATATTTCTTTATAGTTTTTGCTCCAGCGGCTTCAAATACTGATATGGCAGAATATCTCATTCCTAAGTCTCCTTCGACAGTTCTTTTAGAATGAGGTTCTTCTAGTCCTCTCAAGAATATTCCAGCATTAGTTGGATGCCCATCTGCAATTGAGTGGACATCAGTGGTTGCTCCACCAATATCTAGAACTGCTAGATCGCCTATACCTTCTTCATCTCTTGAACCCATAGACAAAACTTCCGCGGCCTTTAAAACAGATGCTGGTGTAGGCATTAATATTCCAGAAATTGAATCTTCTACATTTTCCATGCCCTTAGCATGTACAATTTTTTCCATAAATATATTTCTAATGGTTTCTCTCGCCGGATCAACATTTATATGATTTAGATTTGGCATTGTATTTTCTGTGATATGATATTCAATATTATCACCGAATATACTTTTTATTTCATCATCACAACTTTTGTTTCCTGCAACTACTACTGGTATCTTTAGATTGAATTTATTAATCATCTCTGCATTATGAATTATTGTTTCACTGTTACCGCCATCTGTTCCACCAGAAAGTAATATTATATCTGCATTAGAATTTTTAATCTCTTCTAATTCAGATTCATTGAGTTTGAAACTATATGTCTTTATTACTTTTGCTCCCGCACCTAATGCTGCTCTTTTAGCAGCTTCAGAAGTGAGTTCTGGAACAAATCCTATAGCAATTATTTTTAATCCACCAGCAGCAGATGAACATGCTAACTTATTTGTAATATTATACTCAACCGCTACCTTTTCTTTAAGCTTTTTTAAAGCTTTATCATATCCAATAGTAACATCAGTTTCGACTGTTGTATAAGCCTTTTCAGTTGCAATAATTTCTTCTCTTTCTATATCCACTAGTGTAAGTTTGGTAAACGTACTGCCAAAGTCTATAAAAAGATATGCATCCATCATATCACCCTATCCTCTTTTGCCTAAATCTTCTCGTAAGTCGCTAATACCTTTTTCAGCAGATGTTCCTGGTGGATATACCCTATCAAAACCCATATCTAAAAATCTTTTCTCAACGTCTTTCCATTCTTGCTTACCAACTACAATATTTCCTCCAACATATAACAAAATATTGTTTAGTCCAGCTTCATCACATTTTTCTCTTAATCCCTTGCAGTCAATCTCTCCATGACCATAAAGAGAAGATACAAATATTGCTTCTGCACTAGTTTCTAAAGCTGCATTTATGAAGTCTTCTTGTGGTGACAATACACCTATATTTACTACTTTGAATCCTGCGTCTGTAAGGGAATAATCTAAAATTTTATTGCCTACAGCATGGCAATCCGAGCCTATTACTCCTAATACTATTTTCTTTTTTTCCACATTTACAACCTCCTGGATTTTAATAAATATTTAAATATAATAGATATGTGAAATATATATCTTTACCTAATACAATAATAACATACATTTCAATAAATTCAACAATAAAATCTGATAATTAAAGGATTTTTTTCGTATTGAAACCATCGAGAAGCATTCATGTCATTTTTCAGAATATTCTGATTATTAAAACGTTCAAAAATACACTTTCAAATAAATGGAATATTAATTTATTGAAAGTTTTTCATAATAAACTTGAATACGTTTTCACTAAAACTAAAACCATCAAATCTATCACCCCCAAATTTATTGTTTTAATATGTTAATTATTTACTTATTAAGATATTAAGATCCATTAATTGTCCTTGAATCTCAATAAGTTTGTTTTTTAAACTATGGTAGTTTTTCTCCAATACTTTATCATCATATATATCGTCAGTTCTATTAAATAAAGCATCAAATTTATTATATACATTTCCTAGTTCATTTTCAATATCTTCTTTTAATTTAAGAGAACTCATGTTTGTACTCTTCCACATTTCTACGTAGTCTTTTTCTATATTTATTTTATCACCAATACTTGGGATAATTGTCTCAATATTTAACTCGTTTTCAATAATATCTGATAGGGCTTTTGATGATTCTTCTTCTCCATGTACTAAAAATACTTTTTTTGGCTTTTTACTAAATCTAGACAACCACTTAATCAACATTTTTTGATCTGCATGGGCAGAAAATCCTTCTAAATCATATATTTCTAGTGCAACATTTATTTCTTCACCTAATAATTTTACTTTTTTAGCTCCATTTAGTAGTATTCTTCCTAAGGATCCTTCTGCTTGATATCCAATAAAGATTAAACTATTTAATGGATTCCACAAATTATGTTTAAGATGATGCCTTATTCTACCTGCTGTAGCCATTCCACTTGAGGATATTATTACTTTAGGGTAATTAGCTTTATTCAATAATATTGATTCTTCCTGACTTTTTATATATCTCAAATTACTAAATGTAAAAGGATTATCTCCTTTTAAAATCATTTCTCTAGTTTCTTTATTAAAGTCATAGGAATTCTTTACAAATACTTCTGTTGCACTTACACCAAGTGGACTATCCACATATATTGGAATTTTCATATATTCTTCAACATCATTGTATTCATAATATTTGTTAAGTTCATGAATCAATTCTTGTGTTCTTCCAATAGCAAAGGAGGGAATAAGAACAGTACCACCTCTTAAAGCTGTTCTGTTTATTATTTCAATTAATTCTTTTGTACTCTCTTCAAATGGTTCATGTATAGTATCGCCATATGTAGACTCCATAATTACATAGTCTGCATCTTCAATAAATTCAGGATTATTTATGATAGGTCTTCCTGGCATTCCTAAATCTCCAGAAAAAACAATTTTAGTATTGCTTACACCTTCTTTAACCCATAACTCTAGTATAGATGAACCTAGTATATGTCCAGCGTCCTTAAATCGTATAGAAATATCATCACCTATATTTATATCTTGATTATAATAATAAGGCTCAAAATACTTTAAACTAGCTTCTGCATCTGCAGTTGTATATAATGGTTCAACTTCAGGTAATCCTGCCCTAATTCTTTTTTTGTTTTCCCAACGTGCATCAGACTCTTGTATATTTGCACTATCTTTAAGCATTATTTCACATAAATCTCGAGTTGCTTTTGTACTTATAATTCTCCCTCTAAATCCATCTTTGACTAATTTTGGTATTCTACCACTATGGTCTATATGGGAATGAGTTAAAATCAAGAAATTTATCTCTTTAGGATCAAATGGAAAATCCAAGAAATTCATCTTCTCTATTTCATTACTTCCTTGAAACATTCCGCAATCTACTAATATCTTAGATTTATCAGTAGTAATTAAAAAATTAGAACCAGTAACCATTTTTGCCGAGCCAAAAAATTGAATATCCATAGCATCGTCCCCCTAGTCTTTTCGTATTAACATTTATAAAATACACTTTATATATATACTACCCCTAAATGACAAAAACTCCAAATTAAATTGAGGTTTTTTTTATTATTCCGCACTCATTATTTCAGTCCAAATTCTATCATAAATTTGAATAACATCTGCAACATCATTAAATATTTCTGTATTTTCAATTTCTTCATAAGTTGGATACGAAACAGGATCATTTTGTACTTCCTCATCTAATAGTTCTACTGCTTCAGGAATTGGAGATGAATAACCAATATATTCAGCATTTTTAGCTGCTATGTCAGGTCTTGTCATAAAGTCAATGAACTTTTCAGCAGCATCTTTGTTTTGCGCATTCTTAGGTACAACCATAGCATCAAACCATAGATTTGTTCCTTCTTCAGGTATAACATATTCTAAATCCGGATTTTCCCACTTCATATATACTGCATCTCCAGAATATACTACTCCTATGGCAGCTTCACCACTTATCATTGCATCCTTTATTTCATCACCCATATATGCATATACTAATGGCTTTTGTTTTATTAGCTCTACTTTTGCTTCTTCTAGTTCCCTTTCATCTCTACTATTTAGAGAATACCCTAATTTTCTTAGGGCTACAGCTAATGTATCCCTTTGGCTATTATACATTATGATTTGTCCCTCATATATTTCATCCCATAGGTCTGCCCAGCTATCTGGATATTCATCTATCATTGATGTATTATATATTATTCCTACCGTACCCCACATATAAGGAACTGAATATTCGTTATTCTGATCATATGAATGGTTTAAAAACTGGTCGTCTACTTTTTGTAAATTAGGTATATTATCTTTATTTATTTTTACTAAGAGATCTTCTCTTATCATTCTTTCAATCATATAATCAGAGGGAAAAATAACATCAAAACTGCTTCCGCCTTGTGATAACTTTACATATAAGTCCTCATTTGTTGCGAATGTATCATAAACTACTTCAATGCCATATTCTTCTTCAAACATTGATAATACATCAACATCTATATAATCCCCCCAGTTGTAGACATTTACCTTTGGTTTATCTTCACTGCATCCAGCAATAATTATGGAAATAGATAGAACTACAAGTACTAATGCGATTAATCTATTTTTTCTCATTTCCTACCCTCTTTCTTTAATAGTCTTATCTGTTCTTTTATTAATTATCAACAATAAAATCATCATTGCACCAAACATCAAAGTAGATAATGCATTAATGACTGGATTTATACCTCTTCTTGCCATTGAGAATATTGTAATACTCAAATTTGATACTCCATGTCCTGTGTTAAAAAAGCTAATAACGAAGTCATCAATTGATAAAGTAAACGCCATTAAAGCCCCTGTTACTATACCTGGCATAATTTCTGGCAATACTACTTTTCTTAAAGCATACATAGGAGTAGCCCCTAAGTCCATTGCTGCTTCTGGCAGATGTTTGTTCATCTGCTTAAGCTTAGGCAATATAGACAATATTACATATGGAACACAAAATGTAATATGTGATAATAGCATTGTAAGTAACCCAAAATCTATTTTTAACATTCTATACAATGTCATTAGTGATACAGCTGTTACAATATCAGGATTTAGAACGGGCAAATAGTTTAGATTTAAAATAGCTTTTTTGCTAAAACCATTCATATAGTGAATTCCTATTGCTGCAACAGTACCTATTATTGTAGATATAATTGATGATGATATAGCAATCAAAAGAGTATTGTAGAATGCTTTTAAAACCTGTCTATCTTGAAACAATTCCACATACCATTTAAGAGTAAAGCCATCCCAAGTTCCTCTAGATTTCGAATTATTAAAGGAGAATATTATCAGAATAATAATTGGGGCGTACAAAAATAAAAATATCGTAAAAGTATATAGTTTTTTTATTATTCTATCTACCATAGACCTCCACCCTCTCCTTCTTTTTGCTTATCAAATCTAGAAGTTACAGCCATTGATATCAATATAAATACCATTAATATAATTGACATAGTAGAACCGAAATGCCAATCTCCAGTATACATGAACTGTTGCTCAATAAGATTGCCTATTAAACTTGATTTATTTCCACCTAATAAGCTTGATATTATAAATGTACTTACTGCTGGTATAAATACCATTGATACTCCAGTCATTACTCCAGGCAAACTTAAAGGAAATATTACTTTTTTAAATGTAGTTGTCTTATCAGCACCTAAATCTTCAGCCGCTTCAATTAAGTTTATATTCATTTTTGTAAGTATTGAGAAGATAGGTAATACCATAAAAGGTAAAAAATTATATACCATTCCTAATAGTACTGCATTATCATTATATAGAAAATTAATTTGTTGAAATCCCAATTTAGTTATGATTATATTTATAATCCCATTTCTACCTAATAGAGTCAACCAAGCATATGTCCTTAATAAAAAGTTCATCCACATTGGAATGACAAACATTAAAATCATTGTATTTCTCTTTTTAGGATTTTCTCTTGATATTATGTATGCAATTGGATATCCGATTAGCAAACATATAACTGTAGAAATGAATGCTAGCCTTACAGATCTTAACAATACTTGAATATACACAGGTGAAGAAAAAAATCTTTCTAGATTATTTAGACTAAATTGGAAGGTTGAAATGTCTTTACTATCACCTATTGTGAAAGCATATAATAATACTAAAAACAAAGGTATTACTATGAATATTGTCAACCAAATAATATATGGAAAGGTAAATTTCTTAAGCTTCATTCTTCTATCACCTTCTTCATAATGTGTATATTTTCAGGCAAAATATCCATACCAATTTCAGTACCTACTTCTTTCATTATAGTAGAATGTATCTTCCATTTCATCTCATTGCTTCTAACAATCATTTCATAGTGAACACCTTTAAAGGTCACAGATTCAACTATTCCTTTTAATTTTCCTTGGCCTGCTGGAAATATATCAATATCTTCAGGTCTAATTACAACTTCTATGAGTTCATCCTTAAAGAAGCCCTTATCAACGCATTCAAAGACAATATTTGAAAACTCAACAACAAAGTCATCATGCATTATTCCAAGGATAATATTGCTTTCTCCTATGAAATTTGCTACAAAAGCATTTTTAGGTTCATTATATATATCTATTGGAGTGCCAATTTG
>JAQVYQ010000062.1 GCA_028708575.1 Tissierellia bacterium | reverse complement strand
GGAACAGAAGGACAAGGAACAGAAAAGGACACATTTATAGTAGGATTAGAAGCTGGATATCCACCATTTAACTGGACACAAATGGATGATTCAAATGGAGCAGTTCAAATTTCAGATGCTCAAGAATATGCAGGTGGATATGACGTTGAGATAGCAAAAAGAATAGCAGAAGGTTTAGGAAAAGAATTAGTAGTTGTTAAAATTGAATGGGATGGACTTTTACCAGCATTAACATCAGGTATGATAGATGCAATAATAGCAGGGATGTCACCAACAGCAGAAAGAGCTGAGTCTATTGACTTCTCAGACAATTATTATACTTCAGACTTAGTAATGGTTGTTAAAAAAGGTGGAGCATATGAAGGAGCTACATCAATTCAAGATTTTAGTGGAGCAAAGGTAACTGCTCAATTGAATACTTTCCACTATACAGTAATAGATCAAATAAATGGAGTAATTAAAGAAACAGCAATGGATAATTTCCCAGCTATGAGAGTAGCATTAGAATCAGGAATTATTGATGGATATGTTTCAGAACGTCCAGAGGCAGTCAGTGCATCAGCTGCAAATGAAAACTATGCATTTGTTGAATTTGAAGATGGATTTGAAACATCTCCAGATGACACTGCCATAGCAGTTGGTCTAGTAAAGGGAAGTGAATTGACAGAAGAAATAAACCAGGCACTTGAAGGAATTTCAGATGAAGAACGACAAGAAATAATGGATAATGCAATATTGAATCAACCAGCAGCACAATAATTTGTCTATAAGAGGCTGGCCCGCTAAACAAGTGGGACAGCCCTTAACATGTTTAATAGGAGGGGTTTTATGAGTTTGAAACTCATGGCTGATATTTTTATAAATAACTGGCCAATGTTTATGCGTGGAGCAGGAATGACGCTTCTAATATCCATGATAGGAACTATAATAGGTCTTGTTATAGGAATCCTCGTTGGCATAATACGTACAATACCTGTACCTGAAAAAGGAGCAAAAAGGACTTTGTTAGTTATTGTAAACAAATTACTATCTATATATGTGGAGTTTTTCCGTGGAACACCAATGATAGTGCAATCGATGGTAATATTCTATGGGACAGCTCAGGCTTTTGGAATTCAAATGAATAGAATTATGGCTGGTATTTTAATAGTGTCAATAAATACAGGAGCATATATGTCAGAAATTGTTCGTGGAGGAATAGTATCAATAGATCATGGCCAATTTGAGGCATCAGATGCAATTGGCATGAATCATATGCAAACCATGATAAATGTAGTAATGCCACAAGTTGTTAGAAATATATTACCGGCAACAGGTAATGAATTTGTAATCAATGTAAAAGATACATCAGTATTAAATATAATCTCAGTTACAGAATTGTTTTTCCAAACAAAGTCTATAGCAGGAGCAACATTTAAATTCTTCGAACCTTATTTTATTGCAAGTATTATATATCTAATAATGACCATAACTATTACAAGAGTACTTCGCTGTATTGAACGGAGAATGGACGGACCAGCAAGCTTCATTATGGCTGGTAATCAAATGCAAGTTGAAAGACCTGAAGACATAGTATATAAAAAGAATAAGGATAGATAGGAGATGGAACCATGGAAAAAGTAATCGATGTTCAACATTTAAGAAAATCCTTTGGAAATAATGAAGTTTTAAAAGACATAGATTTTTCTGTAAGCAAGGGAGAAGTAGTATGTATAATCGGTTCCTCTGGTTCAGGTAAATCCACTCTTCTTAGATGTATAAATCTATTGGAGACGCCAACTAGTGGAGAAATAATATATAATGGGAAAAATATATTAGATGATAAGCACAATATATATTCATATAGAACAAAACTAGGTATGGTGTTTCAGCAGTTTAATTTGTTTAATAACCATAATGTACTAAGCAATTGTACTGTTGGACAAATAAAAGTTTTAAAGAGGGAAAAAGAAGAAGCAGAAGAAATTGCTCTGAAATATCTAGAAAATGTAGGAATGGCACAATATATTAATGCAATGCCAAGGCAACTCTCAGGCGGACAAAAACAGCGTGTGGCAATTGCAAGGGCACTGTCTATGGAGCCAGATGTTATGCTTTTTGATGAACCTACAAGTGCACTTGACCCTGAAACTGTAGGAGAGGTTCTGAAGGTTATGAAGGATCTTGCGAAATCAGGACTTACTATGCTAGTAGTTACACATGAAATGGGTTTTGCTAGAGAAGTTTCAGATAGGGTTATATTTATGGATAAAGGTGTCATAGCAGAAGAAGGAAAGCCTGAGGAGATTTTTAACAATCCTAAAGAGAAAAGAACTAAAGAGTTCTTACACAGAATATTAAGCAATAATTAAATTATTTGCAATTATATATTGACAAGTTCGAAGAAATAATATAAACTAACTCTCAATAGAAATAAAACCTTTGATAAAGAATAGTAGGCAGATTCTTCTATATAAAAGAGAGTCGCAGGTGGTGTGATTGCGATATATAGATATTTGTTGAATGGACTTTTGAGGGCAGCCCGAAATGTAAAGAGTAGGAGCTGACGGGTATCGCACCTGTTAAAATGCGACACATATGATAGTATGTGACTTAAGTGGGTTTCTTTTGAAGCCAAAATGGGTGGTACCGCGAAGATAATTCGTCCCAAGTTTTTGTGAATGCAAAAACTTGGGACTTTTTGTTGCCCTAACCCGATTTGCAGGGCGGTTTTCCCTGTAAATCGATGGTAGGTCATACGCAACGAATTCCTAAATTATGTGAGCGATAGCGAACAAATTATTTAGTGAATGAGACTGCGCTTGTGTTGAGGAGATGGTTGTATGGATAGTGGTTGGTGGTGCTATAGATAAAAAACAATAAAAACTAGGAGGAAATAAAAATGAAAAAGATAATAGGACTTGTTTTAATATTGGCAATAGGTTTATTTACAGGTTGTGGTACTGATACTCAAGCAACAGATGCAGAGGTGGAACAATTTACAATAGGCATTACACAATTTGGTGAGCATGGTTCTCTTGATAATTGTAGAGAAGGATTTATAGCTGGGCTTGCAGAAGAAGGTTTTGTTGAAGGAGAAAATTTGACAATAATTTATGAAAATGCTCAATTTGATAATGGCATATCGAATCAAATAGCACAAAACTTTGTATCAAAGAAGCTTGATTTAATAGGAGCAATTGCAACACCAGTAGCTCAAAGCTCATTTAATGCAGCAAAGGCTAAAGACATTCCAGTAGTATTTACAGCAGTTACAGATCCTGTAGCAGCCATGCTTACAGAAGGAAATGTAACAGGAACTAGTGATAAATTACCAGTTGAAGCTCAATTAAAATTAATAAGAGCAATGCTGCCAGAAGCAAAGAATATTGGAATACTATATACAACAAGTGAAGTAAATTCTCTATCTACAATAGAAGAATATAAGACACTCGCAGGAAACTATGGATTTGAAATTGTTGATATGGGAGTTTCGGCTACAGCTGATGTACCATTAGCTGTGGATAGAATATTACCACAAATTGACGCCATGACAAACTTAACAGATAATACAGTAGTTGGTTCCTTACCAGTAATTTTAGAAAAAGCAAATGCTAAGGCAATTCCTATATTTGGAAGTGAAATAGAACAGGTAAAACTAGGATGTATAGCTTCAGAAGGAATAGAATATGTAGAGCTTGGAAAACAAACTGGAAGAATGGCAGCACAAATCTTACGTGGTGAAAAAGAAGCTGATGATATACCTTATGAAATAATAGAACAAAGCAGTCTTTATATAAATACTAGTGTAATGGAAGAGTTTGGACTTACATTAGCAGAAGAATATTTGGATAGGGCAATGGATGTAGCCAAGTAATGAGGAGAATAAAATGGATATATTTATAGGAATACTAGAGCAAGGAATGATATATGCCATATTGGCATTAGGAATTTATATAACATATAAGATATTGAATTTTCCAGATTTGACAGTAGACGGAAGCTTCCCATTGGGAGCTGCCGTCACTGCATATTTAATGACCAACTCTGGAGATTTTGTAAGCGTAATTACATTAAGTCATAACCCTTATATAATTTGTGTTTATGCACTTATTGCTGGGTCAATTGCTGGACTTGTAACTGGAATAATTCATGTTAAATTTAATATCAGAGACCTAATATCAGGAATTATAACAATGACTGGCTTATATTCCATAAACCTTCGCATTGCAGGAAGCGCAAATGTTCCTATATTTAATTATGATACTATATTTTCAAATAGTTTAATGGGCAGCATATTTCCTGAATCTTTATTAAAATATAAAGTAATCATTATTGCAACAATTATTACATTAGGCACAAAAATAATATTGGACTTATATTTAAAAACAAAATCCGGTTTTTTATTAAGAGCAGTTGGAAATAATCAAGTATTAGTAACTACATTAGCTAAGGATAGTGGCAATGTTAAGATACTAGGATTAGTTATAGGTAATGCAATAGTTTCATTATCAGGTAGCATATTGATGCAACAACAAGGATTTTTCGAAATAACTATGGGAACTGGTACAATGGTATTAGGCTTGGCTTCGGTAATCATAGGCACCAATGTATTTAAGAAAGCTAAATTTATGAAAGCTACAACATCGGTTATATTTGGATCAATAATCTATAAAGCAGCAATGTCCGCTGCAATGGATATTAGTTTTACAAAGGCAAGTGATATGAAATTGGTAACTGCAATTTTATTCTTAGTAATATTAGTCTTTAGTGAAGGTAAAAAGAAAAAGGTGAAAGCAGATGCTTGAATTAAAGAAAATATACAAAATATTTAATAAGGGAACCATACACGAATCAGAACTATTCCATGATTTTAATTTAAAAGTAGAAAAAAATGAATTTATATCAATAATTGGAAATAATGGAAGTGGAAAAACTTCCTTAATAAATATAATCTGTGGCAGTCTGGAAATTGATAGTGGACAAGTATCCTTTGATGGTGAGGACATTACAAACAAGAAAGAATTTCAGAGATATAGTAAAATAGGAAGAGTATATCAAGAACCCTCTATAGGTACATGTACTGATATGACTGTTTTGGAGAATATGTCCTTGGCAGATAACAAAGGGAAATCTTATAATTTAACAAGAGGTATCAGAAAAAATCGTATAGAATCATACAAAGAACGCTTAAGAGAGCTTGACTTAGACTTAGAAAACAAACTAAATGTCAAAGTAGGAGAACTTTCTGGTGGTCAAAGGCAAGCTATGGCACTATTAATGGCAACAATGACTCCAATAGAATATCTCATATTAGACGAGCATACAGCAGCTTTAGATCCAAAAGTAGCAGACATAATTATGAAGTTAACGGAAAAGATAGTAAAGGAAAAGAAATTAACCACTATTATGGTTACTCATAATATAAATTATGCCTTAGAGTATGGTAATAGATTAATTATGATGAATCAAGGAGAAATTATATTAGATGAAAGTGATTTTAAAAAGAACAGTATTACAGCAGCTGAAATATTATCTATATATTGATTAAATAAACCAAGCATTCATAATTTAAGTGAAATACTTGGTTTACTCTATTTTTTGGAAATATATTTGAAAAGGTATGTAAAATGTAATATTCTCTTCATAAAGCATTGATATAATTCTTTTATATGAGAATAAGAGGTGGTGGATATTAATGAAAAAAGTAATTGGTAATATTATATATAAATTAACAGAAGGCTTATCTTTCGTACTTGATGCAATAATAGCTATAGTAAATTTTTTCGTTACATTAGTTGCAACCCTGTCAAGTGGGTTAGCAGCACTAATAAGTGCAGGTGGATGCCTTTTTATTTTTCTAATGGGACCTTTTGGCCTTTACCTTCTATTTAATCCAGTTACATTATTCTTAATACTATTTTTTGTTATATTTCCCATACTAGGAACAAAGTTTGTATCTTGGCTTAAATATTTGAAATATATTTTTACTGAATACTTATTTGATTTATCGGAGGATTTAATCAAAGGAAGAAACAGATCGAAAAAATTCAATGATTATGGTTTGAAATATAGAACGATGCAAGAGGAACAACGCAGACGTGAACAACAGCGAAGACAAGAAGAAGAGCAAAGACAATGGGAAGAACGTTTTAAGCAATGGAATGAATATCAAAAGTCTCAACAACAATACTATGGCGGATTTTGGGGAAATGGACAAAATACAGGCTATGGTGGACAAACATTTTCAAATCCTTCTACAGATTTTAAAAACAAATATGAAAGTTCCTGTCAAATCTTAGGACTAGGGTCCGATGCAGATAAATATCAAGTAAAATTAGCATATAGAAAGAAAGCGAAACAATATCATCCGGATTTAAATAAGGCAGCAGATGCAACCAAAAAATTTCAAGAAATCAACGATGCATATGAATTTTTAAATGATGATAATATAGAAAGATATAAGAGCATTAATAAATAGAATACTATATATGAAGTAATTTCATTAACTTAAAGGATTTGATTCGTTGACTCCGCTATTTAATCAATTATAATTTAGTGTAGAATAAATTTAATACTTATATACATCAACTAGGAGGGATAGACTTGGAATATTTGTATACATCAACTAGGAGGGATAGACTTGGAGTTTTTAGTTGAAGGGATTTTAGCGATTACTTGGAAACAAGTTTTTATGTATATAATAGGTGCTATATTAATATACTTAGCTATAAAAAAGAATTTGGAACCATCACTTTTATTACCAATGGGATTTGGTGCAATACTTGTAAACATACCTTTTTCTGGGGTATTAAATCAAACAATGCCAGGAATTGGCGAAGTAACAGGAATTATTGATTGGTTATTTGAAGTAGGTATTGAGAAGTCAGAGGCAATGCCTATTTTATTGTTTGTTGGGATTGGGGCAATGATAGATTTTGGTCCTCTTTTAGCAAATCCTAAACTATTATTATTTGGAGCAGCAGCACAATTTGGCATCTTTGCAACAATTACAGTAGCAACACTATTAGGCTTTAACCTAACAGATGCAGCTTCAATAGGAATTATTGGTGCAGCAGATGGACCTACATCTATTTTAGTATCACAAATTTTAGGTAGCAATTACATTGGACCAATTGCAGTTGCAGCATATTCTTATATGGCTCTTGTTCCTATTATTCAGCCAATTGCTATAAAATTAGTTACTACTAAAAAAGAAAGAGCTATTAGAATGAAATACAATCCTAAGAGTGTTACAAAAAGAACTAAGATTTTATTTCCTATAATAGTAACTATTATCGCAGGATTAGTAGCACCGGCCTCAATTGCATTAGTAGGATTTTTAATGTTCGGTAATTTGGTTAGAGAATGTGGTGTACTTAATTCATTATCAGATACTGCTCAAAATGCTTTGGTAAATCTAATTACTTTATTACTAGGGCTTACAATTTCAGCTAGTATGCAAGCTGAGACATTTGTATCCTTACAAACTTTCTTAATTATGGCATTAGGATTACTAGCGTTCATATTTGATACAATGGCTGGAGTAATATTTGCTAAAATATTAAATCTATTTAGTAAAGAAAAGGTTAATCCAATGGTAGGAGCAGCAGGTATTTCTGCTTTTCCAATGTCAGCAAGAGTAGTGCAAAAAATGGGATTAGAAGCAGACTCACAAAATCATTTGCTTATGCATGCAGTAGGTGCAAATGTTTCTGGCCAAATTGCTTCAGTTGTAGCTGGTGGAGTTATAATAAGTTTAATTCCTAAGCTATTATAACTAACTACTTGTTTATAGTGGGGAAATAGTTAGCCTGGTTATAGGAGGAAAATAATATGATGATTAATTTTTTTGCTTCATTAGAGCTTATGTGGAAAGGCATGGCAGCAATTTTTGTAGTAATAATTGCTATATATATAATTGTAAACATTATGCAAAACCTAGGAAGTCCATATTGTGATGAGGAAAACTAATAAATTAATATAAAATTAAAAGAAACAGCTGAGAATTAATTCTCAGCTGTTTCTTTTAAATAATCATATGCAAATTGTGCCGCTAAAGCAGAAGTCATATGCAATGTGCTTTCATCTACTAAGAACATATCACTATGGTTATTGTGGATAGCACCAATTTCTTCATTATAGCATCCAGTAAAACCAAAGAATCCAGGAATATTTTTCATACTCATAAGATGCGAGAAGTCTTCTGCTCCCATAACCTTAGTCATTGGTTGAAGGGCATCTTCTCCATAAAGTTTCACAGCAGCATTTTGTACAACACTGTTTAAAGTCTCATCATTATTTGCTACAGGATCTGTCAAATAATTATACTCTAGCTTAGCTGTTACACCTAATGCTTTAGCTGTATTTTCAACTATTTTTCTAAGTTCACCTTCAATAACATCTCTTACTTTCTTATTGAAGGCTCTAGTTGTTCCTTCCATTTCAATATGATTAGCAATTATATTGAACCTTTGTCCACCATTTATAGTGCCAATAGAAACAACAGCAGACTCAAGTGGATCTAGTCTTCTACTTACAAAGGATTGAACGTTCATAATAATTGAAGCAGCAGCAATTAGAGCGTCATTTCCTAAGTGTGGAGCTGAACCATGTGATGATATTCCTTCTACAGTAATCTTAAAGGTATCACATGAAGCCATTCTTTCACCAGCTTCAAGACTAAATTTCCCAGCTTCTATGCCTGACCATATATGTGTACCATAAACAGCGTCTACATCATCTAAATAGCCTTTTTCAACATAATACTTAGATCCATGACCAACTTCTTCACCAGATTGAAATAAAAGTTTTACAGTACCTTCTAATTCATCTTTTAAATCAACTAAAATTTTTGCTGCTCCTAATTGAGTTGACATATGAGTATCATGACCACAAGCATGCATATTTCCGTTAGTTGAAGCAAATGGAAGTCCAGTATGTTCTTCAACAGGTAGAGCATCAATATCAGCACGCAGCATTACTGTTTTACCAGGTTTTCCACCTTTAATAATACCAATACAACCGTTATAATCAGAAAATGAAATTACTTCAACACCCATATTCTCTAATTCCTCAATTATATGCTTAGTTGTATTTTCTTCTTGTAAACTAAGTTCAGGATTAGCATGGAACCAACGTCTTTGTTCTATAACGTAGTCATTATATTTTTCTGCCAATTCTTTTATATTCATAAAACCACTCCTTATATGGATTATCATTACTAATAAACATAATATCACATTTTCAAAATAATCAAAATAGGATAAGCTTTAAAGATAAATATTAATGATAGCTTTCACACTCTGGAGATAGACCCCAGCTAGCCTAGCGATTAGTTGAAAGCTGTAGGATTTTTAATATCAAAACTTTTCATTTATAAGCTTCTTAAAGGTATTAACATCTTCTCCAAATTCTAAATCTGATACAGCTGGTCCTTCTATTACTATTCCATCTATATTAAATCTGGAGCCGTGGCATGGACAATCCCATGATTTTTCAGCATCATTCCAGTTTAGTTCACAGCCCATATGGGTGCATGTAGTATTTACTATATGTAAATCTCCATTTTCATCTTTATATGCCCCAGCCCGTTTGCCTTCGATTTTTAATAATTGAGCTTCATTAGTTTTTATATTGAGTTCATCTTCTCCTTTAGAAAGCTTTCCTTCAATTAAACTACTTGCTACATTTGCGTTTTCCATGATAAATTTTTTAGATGAAGGTATTATTGTTTTCCTTGATGGATCATATACTTCTTGCCATTTGCTTTCTCCTTTTAAAATCAAGTCATTAATCAAAATAGAGGAAACCATACTATGAGTCATACCCCACTTTTTAAATCCAGTTGCAATATATAGATTCTTATATTCAGGATTAAATTCACCTATATAAGGAATGTCATCTACAGTCATACAATCTTGGGCAGACCACCAAAAAGGTACATCCTCTACAGTGAAGAGCTTATTAGCAGTAAATAAAAGCCTTCTGTAATGTTTGTTAGTGTCTTGGCTTTGGCCAGTTTTGTGATTTTCCCCTACAACTAATATTAACTCACCATCCTCAGTATCAAGCCCTCTAAAGGATCTAGTAGGTTCTTCAGCAGATATATACATACCACCTGGGAAGGCTTCTTTTGCTTTAATTGCAATAATATAGGATCTCTCAGCATAAATTCTTGAAAAATACATTCCAGGCTTATTGAAAAATGGATAGTGAGAAGCAATTATAACCTTCTTGGCCTTTATCTTTTTATTGCTATTTGTTGTTAGTATATAGCTATCCATTACATCCTTATCCAGTTTTTCCACTCTTGTGTTTTCATATATTTGTACGCCAAGCTTTTCCATTTTTTCAACTAAAGCCATTAGGAATTTACCAGGATGAAATTGAGCCTGATTTTCAAATTTAAGAGCAGCCTTTATTTTAATAGGCAATGGTATTTCATTCACAAAACTAGCTTTAATTCCAAATGCAGATGCAGCCATGACTTCATCTTGAATTTGGCCAATAAAATCATCTTCTTGTGTATAAACATATGAATCTTGTGTAGAATATCCACAATCAATTTTATTTGCTTCAACAATATTTTTGATTTCCAATATAGCAGTTTCATTAGCTTCTGCGTATTGCTTAGCTAACTTATCTCCCATAGAATTAATCAATTTATTGTAGAACAAATCATGTTGAGATGTTATCTTTGCAGTAGTATGGGACGTAGTCCCATTTAGTATCTTACTTGCTTCAAGAATAACAATATTGAGCCCCTCTTTATGGAGCTGATACCCACATAAAGTCCCAGCCATTCCTCCACCTACAATGGCAACATCAACATCTATATCATTTTCTAAACTAGGATAATTAGTTTGGCCTCTAGATGCGATCCAATAAGACTTAGGCAATCCATTTTTAAAATCAATATTCATAGTATCCATTCCTTTCAAACAATGTTTAAGATTAGGATTTACTTACTAAAGGTAAAATATTCAAAAAGCCTTAGGTCAAGAAAGGGACAA
>JAQVYQ010000061.1 GCA_028708575.1 Tissierellia bacterium | reverse complement strand
TTTTGCAGTTTCACATAACATAATTGTTTGCTTACTGCTATGACCTACATCAATTAGCTTACGCTTATTGTGTTTGGTCAACTTAATTCAAAGTATCTCACACTATTTAATTATCTAGGTTCATGTGTCGCTGTATACTTAATGCGACTTGATTATATTAACATAATATTTGTGTTTTGTCAACAGCAATTAATGTTATATAATGTTTGTCATTGGATTTACAGCCGACTTTTTAAATATTAACATCAATTAATAATAATGTCAAGTAATATTAAAATTATTTTATCTATCTAATCATAGTAACCTTATATAGTTTTCTAATTCACTTTTTTGTTTAATTATATTTTCATCTTTTGGATTTAATTCATAAGCTTTATTTACGTCATTTAGAGCCCTTTTATGTTCTCCTAGTTGAATGAATGCCAATCCCCTATTAAAAAACAATTTGTAATCATCTGCTGAATTCTCGATTCCTTCATTAAAAACACTTAATGCCTCCATAATTTTTTCTTGTATGAAATAAGTAATTCCTAATTCATTATAAATATCAGATTGATCTCTATTTAATTCTAAAGCATAATTCAAATACTCAACTGCATATTGGTAATTTTCAAGACCTCTGTAACATAACCCAATCAAATAATTTACATTCCAATTTTTTTTATTATTTGAAAGTAGTTTTAATAATGAATCTAAAGCTTTCCCAAAATCATTATTGTTTAAATATGTTAAGCCAACCTCTAATTTTACTTCATCTCCAATTAAATCAACTTGCTCTCTTATTTCTTGTAATCGATTTGCATCTTTATCTAATAACAAGAACTTATCCCAAGTAAGTTTCGCTTTTAAAAATTGTTCGTTTCGTCTGTAATGATATCCCAATTTGTAATATGCTAATGAATATTTATTGTCAATTTCTAATATAGTTTCAAATTCATTTGTGGACTTATTAAGAAAGTTAATACCAGCTTCGTCTTGATCTTTTTCAAAACAATCTTTACTAATTAATTCTAATACTAGGCCATAATTTAGTCTTGCTTTAACATTATTTGAATTCAATACTATATTTGCTCTAAAAAATACAGCACTATTAATAAAGTCTTTATTGTCTAACGCCATCATACCTTTGTAAAACACATAATCTTCTGCTTTTTTATCATATGCAAAGAGTATATTTTTATATACATCAATATAAGGAAAACTACTATCAATACCTAATAGAAAAATAATACCATCTATTATTTGAACTAAATTCAATTCATTACTAATGTCACTATACTTTATTCCTTCAATCAAATCTTCAGTTATAATAGGCAACGGTGTTCCACCATTTATTATATATCCGTTAAGATTAAAAGGCGCATCTTCCTTTAATTCAATAAAGGAAATTTCTTTAGTTTTATCAATAAATATCTTTTCTAGTTTGTACATTGTTTCTCCCCTTTAAAACCTATTCATAAACATTCTTTTTCTTATTGTAGATGTACTTAATAATTTATACAAATAGCCTCTATATATCATCATAAATGTAAAAATAGTTTGACCTATTAGATATCTAAGTAAATAAACTATAGAAAAATTAAAAGTGAAATCAATATTGATATTAAACAATCCTGTTAACATCTGCCCACTAACAAGGTAAATTAAAATAGTAAATATTCCAATTGGTATTATCCAATTAAACCAATTTTCTTTAATAAAATCAAAAGTATATACAAATGTGTTAGGTGCAGTATATCCTTTTTGATATATAGTTTCAGGTAAAGGATTAAGCAATACTAAAATAAGAATCTGCAAAATTGTATTCACAGAAGAAGCATTTGAGCCAAGCATATTATTTAATAAATTTAATAATATACTTCCTAAATATAATATAAATAATACTCCATAAATTTTAGATATAAAATATGAAAATCCTTGTTTAATGTCATTTAAATTAAATCGATTATAATTAATTACATTAAATAACAAATATAGATAATTTGAAATCAAAGTACTCTTAAGCAAATATAATAAAATTCCACTTAAAATAGAAAATGGTCCCAACATCGCCAAGCTAATTAAATAAGAGGCTAGCATACTAATGACTGAATATACTATTCCCGTGAATATCAACATATAATTCTTTCCAAAAACATCAAATGTTTTAGTGAAAGAGTGTTTACTCACATAAATAAAATCTTTTACATAATTCACTTAATCAACTCCTAATTAAATTTGTAACCTCAATGACTTTACACTTATTAATTACATTATCTTTATAATAGAACAAATAATACTTCTCTTCATATCTATCTATAGGTAAGTAATCATTATTAATTATAGTAAATATTTCTTTATTGAAACCTTCAATAATAATATTTTTAATAAGTTTTTTTGTAGGTACATTTACTTCTCCAGGTAAATACTTATTTAATAATTCTCTATTTTTTAAAATTTCATGGATTTTATTTTGTGAAATATTAGTTAACCTTTCTATTCCTTTTGGTAAGGTGATCTTTTTATTATTAAATATATAATCATATTTTAATAGTTCTTTAAAACTATCAATATTTTCAAATTTCTTATAGCTATAATAATCTAATAGTATTTGGTAAAGATTATTTCTACTATGTGATACATTATTTAAATCCATATTGTTAAAATATAAAGCAAAGTCTTCATAAAAATCAAATGGTGTATTAAAAAAATTATTTATTATGAATTCAATACTGTGAGTAAAATATCCCTCGTTATAATATTTTTCCACTAAGTCTTCAATACCTTTTAACATGTAAATATCTGAATAATTCATATACTTGTTTGTCAATATTTCATATGGAGGTTTATCAAGATAATTGAATCCATACTGTTCTTCATTTTCACGAAGTTCAGATCCCTTTAATAGCTTTAAAAATCCTAATTGTAGTTTCTCTGGCTTTATTGAATAAACATCATTGAAAGATTTTTTAAAGCTTGAATAATCCTCATATGGTAAACCTGCAATTAAATCTAAATGCTGATGTATGTTTTTATTATTTTTAATTTGCTTGGTTACATCTTTTAGCTTTTCAAAATCAGTAACACGTCCTATTGAATCTATAGTTATTGGATTTGTAGATTGGACCCCTATTTCAAATTGAAACAAACCTTCTTTTGGAGTTTTTAAAAACTCCAAAGTCTCATCATCTATTAAATGTGCTGTTACTTCAAAATGAAAATTTATATTCTCAGGATTTAATTTAATTATGTATTTCATAATTTCCATAGAATATTCTTTATTAGCATTAAATGTTCTGTCAACAAATTTCACTTGTCTAACTCCACTTTTGATTAGATTCAGTATATCTTTCTTTACCCTATCTATTGGAAAGTATCTAACACCTTTTATAGTTGAAGACAAACAGAACTTACAACTAAAAGGACAGCCTCTTGAACTTTCATAATATACAATTTTATTTTTAAATTCATCTCCTATATCTTCATAGGGAGAAGGGATTTCCCCTAAATTCTGCATTAATGTCTTAGGGGGATTTTTTATTATTTCTACACCATCTCTATATATTAGTCCCTTAATTTCACTTAATTTATTATTAGTTAAAAATTCTCTAAAAGTCTCTTCTCCTTCTCCGTAAATTATATAATCTATAAATTTATGTTCCTTAAGTAGGTTTATACCATCGAATGAAACTTCTGGACCGCCTAAAAGTATTTTTGTCTCTGGATGTATTTTTTTAATTATTTCCGATATTTTTAATGTATATTCTATGTTCCAAATATAAGTAGAAATTCCAAGTATATCAGGTTTTCTTTTAAATATTTCTCCCACTATACTGTCTATTGTTTGGTTTATCGTAAATTCTATTATTTCTACTGGTGTTACGTCTTTAACGTATTGATTTAAATACCTTATTGCTAAATTAGTATGTATATATTTTGAATTTAATGCTGCTAAAACTATTTTCATAATACACCTTCTTAATTGATTTTTACATATATCATTTTACCCTATTGCTAGTAAAACTCCAAATTTATTTAAATACAATATCATCTTATCTATTGAATGTTTATCTCAAAAGATATAAAATGAATTAGAGTATATAAGAAAGGGGAAGCAAAATGAGAGAATTTGATAAAATTTCCATTGAGGAGATGTCTAAAGATAATATGCTTCTAATTTTAGAAGCTTTAGAGTATACTGGTAAGAATACAAATATTAAAGAATTTGTCCAATTAAGGGATAATATATTACAAGAACTATCATCTTTAGCAGAAATAAGTGAAGAACAATTTATGGAGTATTTAAAAGAAGAAACCCTTTCTAGTTAGAAAGGGATTTTGTTTTTATTACATTCTACTAGGCGCTTTTATTCCTAATAATTCCAAACCTGTTTTTATAACAGTTTTTGTTGCATATACTAGTGATAATCTAGCCTTTTTAAGCTCTTCATCTTCTACAATTATTGAAGTACTGTTGTAATACTTATTAAACTCTTTCGCAATTTCAACTATATGTCTTGTTATAAAATAAGGTTCATTCTTATCACATGAATCATATATAATTCTTGGGAAATTATATAGTAGTCTACAAATATTTATCTCTTCTTCATTGTTTAATAAGCTATATTGCACTTTATCGTTTATGTCAAAATCTCCTTTTTCTAAAAGAGAAGTTGCTCTAGCATGAGTATATTGAACATAAGGTCCAGTTTCACCTTCGAAGCTTAGTGTTCTATCCCAATTAAAAACATAATCTTTAATTCTTTGATTAAATAATTCTTGGAAAATAACAGCTCCAATTCCTACTTGCTCGGCTATTTCCTCTTTGTTCTCTAGATTAGGATTTCTTTCGTCAATTATTTTACGAGTTGATTCAATTGCTTTGTTGAGAACATCTTCTAAAAATACAACTCTTCCTTTTCTAGTTGATAAAGTTCCATCTTCAAGACTTACCATGCCAAAAGGTACATGAATACAGTCTATTGCCCAATCGTATCCCATTAATTCTACAACTTTCATCCATGATTTAAAATGTAGGTTTTGTTGAGAAGCGACTACATAAATATTTTTATAAAAGTCATAATGCTCTTTTCTATAAATTGCTGCTGCAATATCTCTAGTTGTATATAGTGTTGAACCATCACTTTTTCTTATTAGTGCAGGTGGCATACCATATGCTTCTAAATCAACAATTTGTGCACCATTTGATTCTATTAATAAGCCCTTTTCTTCTAATTCCTTTATTACTCTTGGCATCTTATCAGAATAGAAAGACTCCCCTGCAAAAGAATCAAATTCTATATTTAATAAATCATATACTCTATTGAATTCTTTAAGACTTATATCCCTCATCCATTGCCACAACTCTAAAGCCTCTGCATTTTTGTTCTCTAACTCCTTAAACCAATATCTAGCTTCATCCTTTAAAGCAGGATCTTCTTCAGTTTCTGAATTAAATCTAACATATAATTTTAGTAACTCCTGTATTGGGTTAGATTCAATAACTTCTCTATGGCCCCATTTTTTAAATGCAGATATAAGCATGCCAAATTGTGTCCCATAATCACCTAAATGATTTATAGCTATTGTATTATAACCAGAAAATTTATATATTTTTTTAAGGGAATTTCCTATTACTGTAGTTCGAATATGTCCTATATGAAAAGGCTTTGCAATATTTGGTGAAGAAAACTCTACTATAACTGTCTTCCCCTCACCTAAATCAGATGATCCATACTTGTCCTTTTTAATCTTAATTTCATCAAGAACAGTTTCCATAAGTTTTTGCTTGTCTATAAAGAAATTAACATACGACGCTGAACTTTCAATCTTTTCAAAGTAGTCATTTCCTGAAAGGGCTCCAGCTAATTCTTCAGCTATAATGCTAGGAGACTTCTTAAACTCTTTAGCCAATCTAAAAGTTGGAAAAGCATAATCACCCATATCATATGAAGGTGGTACTTCTAGCAATAATTTTATTTCATCTTCATCCAGAAATTCAATTTGTTCCTTCAATAAATCTATTACTTTATATTTGAAATCTATCATTTTCTTCCTCCTACGTAACTTATTTAATCTCTACTACTGTAACTCCTTCCCCACCTTCACCATATTTTCCAATTCTGAAACTTTTAACATGTTTATGACCTCTTAAGTAGGTTTTCACACCATCCCTAAGAACTCCTGTACCTTTACCATGGATAATATATACTTCATTTAATCCAGCTATATATGAATCATCTAAATATTTGTCAATATCTAGTACAGCCTCTTCAATGTTTTTACCACGTAAATCAATTTCATTTTTTATAGTTCTAGATTTATTGCTTATAATATTTTTGTTTCTTATATTTGATTTTTCTTTAATTTCACTATTAGTCCTTCGTAAAGTAGATTTATTAACATTTACTTTCATTATACCTACTTGAACATCTAAATTTCCCTTATCATCAGCTTTTGTTAACACTGTACCAATTTGGTTTAGTGAAAGCACTTCAACAGATTCTCCAATTTTTAAATCTTTTGGTATATTTTTTGATCTTATATTTAAAATATTCTTAGTAAGAGAGCTTTCAACGTCATCAAGTTTGTTTTTAAGCATGTCTTGAGCTTCTTGTATTCTTTTATTTCTATCTTTTTCAATCTCAAATGAAATGCTTCTTAATTCATCAACAATTAAGCCAGCCTCATCTTTTGCTTCTTTTAACATGACTCGGGCTTCTTCTCTAGACTTTTGTAAAATCTTATCTCTCATTTCCTTAGTTTTTTCTTGCTCTGTTGAAAGATTTTTCTTTAAATTCTCTGCTTCTAATCTTAACCGGTTTGCCTCAGTTTTATCTTCTTCAATTTGTTTACGATCCTTATCCATTGCTTGAAGTACATCTTCAAATTCCATACTATCCTTAGAAATCAAATCTTTTGCATAATCAATGATATATGATTGTAAACCAAGTCTTTTAGATATTTCGAATGCATTAGACTTACCTGGCACCCCTATTAATAATTTATATGTAGGGCTCAATGTTTCAACATCAAACTCAACTGATGCATTTCTAACACCTTCTGTAGTAAGGGCATATATTTTTAATTGACTATAATGTGTTGTAGCTATTGTCCTGACTTTCATCTTTAGTAGACGATCTAGTATTGACATTGCTAAAGCAGCACCTTCAGTAGGATCAGTTCCAGCTCCCAATTCATCAAATAACACTAGACTATTGTATTCTACTTTATTCAATATATCAACAATGTTTGTCATATGAGAAGAAAAGGTCGACAAGCTTTGCTCAATACTTTGTTCATCACCAATATCAGCAAACACCTGATTAAATATAGCAATTTCAGAATTGTAGTCAGCAGGAATATGTAAGCCAGCTTGCGCCATTAGAGTAAATAACCCAACAGTTTTTAAAGTAACTGTTTTACCACCAGTATTAGGACCTGTTATTATTAGGGAATTAAATTCTCTACCTATGTTTATGTCTATAGGAACAACTTTTTTTGCTTTTAACAAAGGATGTCTGCCTTTTTTTATGTTAATATAACCTTTATTATTAAGAATAGGCCTTGTTGCGTTTAACTCTAGAGCAAGTTTTCCCTTAGCAAATATGAAATCAAGCCTTTTTAAAATTTTCTCGTTATTGGCAATTCTTTCACTTTCTGAAGCTACACGATTGGATAATTCAATCAGGATTCTTTCAATTTCTTCTCTTTCTTTAATCTCTAATTCTCTTAGCTGATTATTTAGTTCAACTACTGCCATAGGTTCAACAAAAACAGTTGCTCCACTTGATGACATATCATGAATTAAACCTGGAACACTACCTCGATTCTCTTGTTTAACAGGAATTACATATCTTCCTTCTCTCATAGTCACAATACTATCTTGTAGGAATTTTTTATGACTCTGAGAACTAATGATAGAACTCAATTTATCCTTAATAGAATCATTTTTGCTTAAAATCTGGCTTCTTATATTTCTTAAAGTACGACTAGCATTATCAGATATTTCTTCTTCGCTTATTATAGCATTATTAATGTCATCTTCAATATACTTAAAAACACTTAATTCGTTAACCATTTCTTCAATAATTGGGAAATTAGACAACTTATCTTCTTTACTATCTTTCATGTAGGATTTTAGTCCCCTTGAAACCCTTAAAGAATCAGAAACTTTTAATAATCCGTTAGGAGATAATGCTCCTCCTTTTTCAGCTCTTCTAATTTCTAATAATATACTGTTTATTCCATATAAAGGTGGATTTCCTCTTTTAATTAACAATGTCAAAGCTTCTTCAGTTTCCTGTTGGAGCATACTTATTTCTCCAATATCTCTTATCGGTTCAATTTCATTGGCTAAATTTTTACCAAGTTGAGATTCTGCTTTGTTTATTAATAGTTCTTTTATTTTATTGAATTCTAGTACTTTCAAGCTTTTTGTGTTCATTATTCACCTCATATAAACTAAGATAGGATACCCCTAAAATAGTGACCATTTGTAATAGGTGTCTCTTCTTTAAATTCATATAAAAATTCTTTAATACTATTTAAATCTATTTCTTTATTAAGATAATCGTAGAACATTTTTTGTAAAACTGCTATATTTTTTGTTTCATTTGTGAAGTCTAATCTGAACATATCTATACCAGCATTAGCTATTGTATCTAAGCTATCTAATAACATTAAAGGAACAGAATTAAAAATGGCGGAATGTCCTTCTTTTCGTTCTAGTCTAAATATTGCATCCATTCTATCCTTTAAACCATATCCTTTAGCAAAATTACAATTATTACAATTGTTATCATTTTTACAACCTTTAACTATTGCCAAGGGACAATTTTTTGTGGTCATAACTGGTAAATAACCATATACAATTCCTTCTAAACTCCCACCTACATTACTTGAAATATTTTTAATTTGCGATAAGTTCAATTCAGGAGACAATGTAATACTTTGAACACTGTTGTTCTTCAAATAATTTACAGTATTAGAATTAAAAACATTCAAACCAATATCTGCATGAATATCTATGTTAAAATTATCTTTTATAAATTTTAAGCTACCTAGATTGGACACAGAAACTCCATCTAAATTCTTAGTGTTTTTTAATATATTTTCAATATTTGATAAATCCTTTGAGTACAAAATATTATCTGTCCATAGATAGGCTTCTTTTTTGTACTTTTTTAATTTATTTACAGTATCTTGTAGATTGTCATAGAAAGCTAAATAAACTCTATCTAAACTAACTAAATCAAGGCTGTTAAATTGCTCATGATTACTTACTTTAATTGTTAGCCTATTCTTATTTTTATCTATAGATTTTCTAAAATAAAAATAATCAGATTTAACTTTATTAAATTCATCATTATTTATAGCCTTCCTATTATTGAAGACTTTTAGTTGAGCATTTAGTTTATCAATAGCATCCCGTCTTAGTTGATTCAAAACACTAATAGGAAGAAATGCTTCATCATCTAAATTGATATCTATTTTATTTATACAATATACTGTATCTCCTAACTTAGATAGTTGTTCTACTACCTTGTCTTTTGTAATAGATACTTTCTGGCTTTTCTCAACTATTTTATCTGAAATTACTTCTATTTTCTTATCTTTATATTTTACTCTTAATACAGGATTTGAACCAATATTCAAATCAATTGAAATCTCTATTGGATACTTTATAGATTCATTCATATATGATTCTATAGCTCGATTTAACAAACTTTGACTTGATGTTTTGTAAACACTAGATCCATTTTCTATATATCCTGGTTTATCAATATGAATAATAGAACCCATATCCCCCTCAATAGGAGATTTAATGCCCTTATATTGACCACTCTTTAATAAGAATTCTATTCCATCTCCTTGTTCTATATCTTCTTCTAGTTCTATATAAACTTTATATTTATCCGCTCTAACTACTTTCCCAAGATAAATTCCTCTGTTATCAGGTCTTTCACTTGACATAAAGTCTTTACCAAAATCACCAAATGGCAAGCCTTTAGTAAAACCTCTGTTGAAAATCTGTTTAATATCCTTCATATCATTATCTGTTAATATGTTAACAGAGTTGTCTATTACATTTCTATAATTCCTCACTATAGTAGCTACATACTCAGGTCTTTTCATTCTACCTTCAATTTTTAAAGATACAATACCATTTTCAAATAATTTATCTAAATTTCTTATTGTATTTAAATCTTTGGGACTAAGTAAATACACTTGATCGAATCCATCAACCAATTTATCATTCTTATCTACTAGTGAATATTTCATTCGGCAAGGTTGTGCACATCGACCCCTATTACCACTTCTACCTCCGATCATACTGCTCATCAAACACTGTCCTGAATATGACATACATAGAGCACCGTGAACGAATGTTTCTAGCTCAATATCTATATTATCATGTATTTTTTTTATTTCTTCTAAAGGTGTTTCTCTTGCTAGTACAATTCTACTAAAACCCAACTTTTTTAATAATTTGGTGCCCTCTAAATTGTTAATAGTCATTTGAGTGCTTGCATGCATATCTAAATCAGGTAAAAGTTCTCTAATAACGCTTGCAAGTCCTAAATCTTGTACAAGAACAGCATCTATATCAATATCATATAAAAATTTAACATATTCTATTACTTCATTCATTTCACTATCGTCTATTAAAATATTTACTGTAACATATACTTTTACATTCCTTAAATGGGCATAAACAATTGCCTCTATTAACTGATCTTTATCAAAATTAGAGGCATTATGCCTTGCATTAAACGATTTACCACCTAAATAGACAGCATTAGCCCCATTTTGTACAGCAGCTATTAATGCATCTTTACTGCCAACTGGAGCAAGTAATTCAACTTTATTATTCACAGGAAAAAATTCCTCCTTAATTACTTATCATTGAAAAGTTCAAGAACTTCAGATAGTTCTTTTTTGGTCTCAACTAATTCAAGATTGTTCTTAAAATTTTTATCTTGAAGAATTTTGTTTTGTTCTCTTAAATCTGCGATTTCTAAAT
>JAQVYQ010000011.1 GCA_028708575.1 Tissierellia bacterium | reverse complement strand
TAGGGGCTACTTCGAAAATATATTATCCAGGTGAAAATAAGCTTGAAAGATTATATAATTTTAGAAGTTTAAATGAATATTTGAATAGATTTGATGAAATTATTAATAATAAAAGAAATATTTTAGACTAAATCGATTTAATTTGTTAACTTGACACTAATAGCTAATTTGAATATAATTAGGTTTAACAAATATAATTGCATATTTACAATGATAAGAAGTAGTAATTAATTTTCTTAGTTCAAGAGAGTCGATATTTGGTGAAAATCGATACTAATAGTTAATGAAGACATCTTTGAGTAAACAATCGTTTTGGATTGTTCGCGTATAGCGTTATATCATAGAGTGAGGAATACCTAATTAGGGTGGTACCGCGAGATTACCTCTCGTCCCTGAATATCAGAGATGAGAGGTTTATTATTTTTTGAGGAGGATTAAAGATGGGAGAAAAAATGGGTAGTTTAAGAAGAACTGCTATGTGTGGTAATTTAAGAACAGAAAACATAGGAGAAGAAGTTGTATTAATGGGTTGGGTACAAAAAGATAGAAATTTAGGTTCAATAGTTTTCTTGGATCTTAGAGATACTACAGGTATATCACAGATTGTTGTAGATGACACCATATCAGAAGAAATATTTAGAAAGGCTGAAAAAGTAAGATCTGAATATGTACTGGCCATAAGAGGAAAAGTTCGTGCTAGACAATCAATCAATAAAGATATTTCAACTGGAGAAGTAGAAGTTTTAGTTGAGGAATTAAAAATACTAGATGAAGCTGCTACTCCACCAATATATATTAAAGATGATGATAATGTTTCTGAAACTATGAGGCTGAAATACAGATACCTAGATTTAAGAAAACCTAAGATGCAAGCTAATCTTAAACTTAGGGCAAAAACTGCAAAGGTCGTAAGAGACTTTTTTTATGAGAATAATTTTGTCGAAATTGAAACGCCAATGCTTACTAAACCAACACCAGAAGGAGCTAGAGACTACTTAGTTCCAAGTCGTGTTAATCAAGGTCGTTTCTATGCATTGCCTCAATCTCCACAACTTTTGAAACAATTGTTAATGGTATCTGGAATGGATAGATATTATCAAATTGTTAAATGTTTTAGAGATGAAGATTTAAGAGCAAATAGGCAACCAGAGTTTACTCAAATAGATGTAGAAATGTCATTTGTTGATGTAGATGATGTAATAAACATGAATGAAAAATTATTATATCGCTTATTCAAAGACATTAAAGATGTAGAAATTGATCTTCCAATTAAAAGAATGACATATAAGGAAGCAATGGAAAAATACGGAGTAGATAAACCTGATTTAAGATTCGGTTTTGAATTTAAAGATATATCCGATTTAGTAAAAAGTTGTGGATTTAAAGTATTTACTACAACTTTGGAAAATGGTGGTGTAGTTAAGGGTATAAATGTTAAAGGATATGCAGATAGATTCTCAAGAAAAGACATTAACTCACTAGAAGAATTTGCAAAAACTTATGGAGCAAAAGGGCTTGCATGGATTAAAATTACTGACGAAGGAGTGACATCTCCTATATCTAAATTTTTTAGTGAAGATGAATTAAAAACTATACTTGAAAGATTTGAAGGGCAAGAAGGCGATATAATTTTAATAATCGCTGATAAACTATCAATAGTATGCGATAGTTTAGGTAACTTGAGAAATGAAGTTGCCAAAAGACTAGAAATTCTATCAAATGATGATTACAAATTAGTCTGGATTACTGAGTTTCCATTACTGGAATTTGACGAAGAAGAGAATAGATATGTTGCTAAACATCATCCTTTTACACACCCACTAGATGAAGATATTGATATGTTAGAGACTAACCCAGAGCTTGTAAGAGCAAAAGCCTATGATATTGTAATAAATGGAGATGAAATGGGCGGTGGTAGTATTAGGATTAACAATTCAGATTTGCAAGCTAAAATGTTTAAAGCCTTAGGATTTAGCGAAGAAGAATCCAGTAACAAATTTGGGTTCTTAATGGATGCATTTAAATATGGAACTCCACCACACGGTGGAATAGCGTATGGTTTAGACAGATTAATAATGCTATTTTCAGATAGTTCAAATATTAGAGATGTAATTGCATTTCCTAAAACTCAATCTGCAACTTGCTTGTTGACAGATGCACCAACTTCTGTGCCAAATAAACAATTAGAAGAAGTACACATTAATGTATTAGTTTAATAAACTATTAAACAATAGAAGCGAACTACAATTGCTTCTATTGTTTATAAAAATTTATACTATTATAATTGTTCAGTTAAATGTTTATTATGGTATAATGATAATAGATTAAAATTTCTGCATTGGGGAGTGTATTATGGAGCAAATAGGTGTTGTTAAGAGTATTATCGATGATAAAGCTGAATTAGAAATTCAACGTTCTGCAGCCTGTGGTAGTTGTAATAAATGTGGAGGAAGTCCAGAGAAACAAATGCACATTGTGACTATAAAGAATAGTATGAATGCTAAAGTTGGTGATTATGTAGAAATTCAAGGTGAGTCTAATAACTTATTAAAATATACTTTAATTGTTTACATGATACCATTTTTGTTTTTAATTGCTGGTATAGCCTTAGGACATATTTATTTTAAATCCAATGGGAATTCTAACTATGAAATTTTAAGCTTTGTAAATGGTATTATCTTTCTCTTTATATCTAGTATAATAGTGAAATTTATTGATACTAAAATCGCAGCAAAAGATAAATCAGCTATTGTCATGATTAGAGTTCTTTAGGAGGCCGTGTCTTTGAATGATAAGAGAGATATTATAATAAGACTAAGAAAGATTGAAGGACAGGTAAAAGGGATACAAAAAATGATTGATGAAGAGCAGTATTGTGGAGATATATTAATACAAATAGCTTCAGTAAGATCTGCATTAAATAATGTAGGCGGTTTAGTATTAGAAAATTATATGCATAAATGTTTAAATATTGATGAAAAAGAAAATAAGGTTGATGAAAATGATCTAAATAAGCTTATTGATATAATGCTAAAATATACAAAGCAAAGATAATCCAGATTTATTATTTTTAGCATTATTGATGAATAAAAATACTTAACGAAAAGGAGTTTTGTGAAATGGATTTTACTAATCTTGAGAATCAAGATCACATTATTAAAGAAATTATCGATAAGGAAATAATTAGACAGCAAAATAATATTGAGTTAATAGCATCTGAAAATTTTGTTTCAGAGCAAGTTATGGAAGCCATGGGAAGTCAACTGACAAACAAATATGCTGAGGGCTATTCTGGTAGAAGATATTATGGTGGCTGTGAAATAATTGACCAAGTGGAGGATTTAGCCAATAGCAGATTAAAAGAACTATTTAATGCAGATCATTCTAATGTGCAGCCTCATTCAGGCTCAAATGCCAATTTAGGAGTATATTTAGCAGTTTTAAAACCAGGAGATAAAGTATTAGGTATGAATCTAGCAGAAGGCGGTCATCTAACTCATGGTAGTCCAGTAAATATCTCCGGAATGTATTATAATTTTGTAGATTATGGTGTAGATAAAGAAACTGAAACTATTGATTATGATGTAGTTAGAGAAATTACAATTAAAGAACAACCAAAAATGATAGTTGCAGGAGCTAGTGCATATCCAAGAGAA
Source organism: Tissierellia bacterium (assembly GCA_028708575.1). GTDB lineage: Bacteria > Bacillota > Clostridia > Tissierellales > Tissierellaceae > UBA3583. The sequence goes on along the minus strand of JAQVYQ010000011.1, from coordinate 39,561 downwards.
ATTGATTTTAAAAAGTTTAGAGAGATTGCAGATGAAGTTGGTGCTTATCTTATGGTCGATATGGCACATATAGCAGGTTTAGTAGCTACTGGACTACATCAAAGTCCGGTACCATATGCAGATTTTGTTACTACTACTACACATAAAACATTGAGAGGACCAAGAGGTGGGGCAATCTTATGTAAAGAAGAATTTGCAAAAAAAATAGATAAAGCTATATTCCCAGGTTTACAAGGCGGACCTTTAATGCATGTTATCGCAGCAAAAGCTGTTGCATTTGGTGAAGCTCTAAAAGATGATTTTAAAGATTATCAAGAACAAGTTATAAAAAATGCAAAAGTTTTAGCTGAAGGTTTAATAGATAATGGTTTTAAATTAGTATCAGGTGGTACAGATAATCACTTGCTATTAGTAAATGTAAAATCTAAAGGACTAACAGGAAAAAAAGCAGAAACTTTATTAGATGAAGTTGGAATAACAGTCAATAAAAACACTATTCCAAATGAAACTGAAACTCCTTTTGTAACTAGTGGTATTAGATTAGGAACACCAGCTATGACTACTAGAGGAATGAAAGAAGAGGAAATGAAAGAAATAGCTGAATTAATTACTCTTGCTTTAGATGAAAATAATGATAGAGAAGAAATTAAAGGAAGGGTTCATGCTCTTTGTTCAAGATTTCCACTTTATAAATAAATTAAATAAGCCTACAGTTATCTGTAGGCTTAAATTTTTTAAAGGCGGCAGGTAAATTCATGGAAATAAGTAATATAGAAGAATCAAAAAATATTATTGAGGATATTATAGTTGGTAGTATTGCAGATGAATTAGGAATAAATTCTGGTGATATATTAATATCAATTAATGGTGTAGTAGTCAAAGATGTAATAGACTATAAATATTTAATATCTGATGATTTTATAATTATGAAGATTCAAAATCCTAATGGAGAAATTTGGGAATTTGAAATTGAAAAGGATTATAATGAGGATATGGGAATAGTATTTACTAATCCTTTAATTGATAAGGCAAAGACATGTAAAAACAAATGTATGTTTTGCTTTATTGATCAACTTCCTCCAAATATGAGAGATACATTATATTTTAAAGATGACGATTCTAGATTGTCTTTTTTACAAGGCAACTTCATTACCTTAACAAATATGAGCAATGAAGAGATAGATAGAATTATTAAATACAAATTAAGCCCAATTAATGTTTCGGTTCATACTACTAATCCAGAACTTAGAATTAAAATGTTAAAAAATAAAAACGCGGGAAGAGTATATGAAATATTGAAAAGATTCCATAAGGCTAATTTAGAAGTAAATTGTCAAATAGTACTTGTTCCAGATGTCAATGATGGCTCTGAATTGGAAAATACAATTGATGATTTATCAAAACTTCATTCAACAATTCATTCTGTAGCTATAGTACCAGTTGGTATCACAAAATATAGAAAAAACTTAGAAATAATAAAACCATTTAACTATGAAACTTCAACAAAGTTAATTAATACAGTTAAATCAATGCAAGATAGATACCTTTTAGAAATAGGAAGTCGTTTTGTATTTGCTTCTGATGAATTTTACTGTTTGTCAAAAATAGAATTACCATCTTATAATACATATGAAGGATTCCCTCAATATGAAAATGGTGTAGGCTTAATGAAATCTTTTGATTTTGAAATCGAAGAGGTTCTTGAAGGAATGGATAGTATAAAACACATTAAATATAAGATTATTATTGCAACAGGAACTCTTGCTTTTGACTATATGAATAAAATAGTGTCAAAGATAAAATTAAAATTTGATAATCTTGATATAACAGTAGTACCTATAAAGAATAACTTTTTTGGTGATACTATCACTGTTTCGGGATTAATCACTGGCAATGATTTAGTATCTCAACTTAAAGGATATAAAGATGCGGATATAATATATATACCTAATTCCATGTTAAGGAATGGTGAAGATATTTTTCTAGATAATTTATCACTTGAGGAAGTCACAAAAATATTGGGAATAAAAATAAAGCCTTGTATAGTTGATGGGTATAAATTTATAGAAACATTAAAATTAGGGGTGAATTAATGAACAGAGCAGTAGTATGTATAGTTGGTAGACCAAATGTAGGAAAATCAACTTTATTTAATAGATTAGTAGGCAGAAGAATTGCAATAACTGAAGATACGCCTGGAGTAACTAGGGATAGAATTTATTCTGTAGGTGAATGGTTAGGAAAATATTTTACATTAATTGATACTGGTGGTCTTGAACCTGATAAAGATGACATAATGATGTCAAATATAAAAAAACAAGCTCAAATTGCTATTGATACAGCAGATGTTATATTATTTGTTGTTGATGGACTTGAAGGACTCACAAGTGTAGATAGAGAAGTAGGTGAAATACTAAGAAAATCTGGTAAAGAAGTTATACTTGTATGTAATAAAATTGATACATCTACAACTCCAGATGATATTTATGAATTTTATGAATTAGGCATGGGAGAACCTATTGTAATATCTGCAGAACAAGCCTTAGGAATCGGTGATCTACTAGATAGAGTAATAGAATATTTCCCTGAAGACAAGGAAACAGAGAATAATGATGACATTGTTAGAGTGACTTTCATTGGTAAACCAAATGCTGGTAAGTCTTCCATAATAAATTATATATTAGGCGAAGAAAGATTAATAGTTACTGATATACCTGGAACTACAAGGGATTCTATTGATAGCTACTTTACTTATAAAGAAAATGAATATATATTTGTTGACACTGCCGGTCTAAGAAGAAAGAGAAGCATTTATGAAAATGTTGAAAGGTATTCAGTGGTAAGAACTCTTACTGCAATTGACAGAGCTGATTTATGTGTTTTAGTTGTAGATGCTACTGAAGGTATAACTGAGCAAGATTCAAAGGTTGTTGGATATGCACATGACAATGGGAAAGGTATAATTATAGCTGTTAATAAATGGGATATAGTAGATAAAGATGATAAAACATATCTTGAATTTGAAAAAGATATCAGATCAAATTTAGGATTTATTAATTATGCTCCTATAGTGTTTGTTTCTGCAATAACTGGTCTAAGAATAAACAAGCTATTGGATTTGCTTAATGTGGTAAATAACAACTATAATTTAAGAATTAGTACAGGTGTGTTAAATGATATAATTAATCAAGCTGTATTAATGAATCAACCCCCTTCAGATAAAGGGAGACGAGGTAGAATTTATTACGGAACACAAATATCTGTTAGACCACCAAAATTTGTATTATTTATAAATGATAAAGAATTAATGCATTTTACTTATATTAGATATATAGAAAATCAAATAAGGAATCATTTTGGGTTCTCTGGAGTTCCTATACAATTTGAATTAAGAGAAAAAGGTGAGTAATATTTATGAAAACTTTATTGACTATTATTATTGCATATTTTATAGGGAATTTCTCATCAGCATATATTATTGGTAAAGTTTTTAAAAAAATTGATATAAGAAAATCAGGTAGTGGAAATGCTGGTGCTACAAATGCAGTAAGGGTAATGGGGAAAAAATTAGGAGTTTTAACTTTTTTATTGGACTTTATAAAAGGCATAATTGCTGTTCTATTAGGCAATTTTATAATGGGATACAGTGGTAGTTTAGTAGCTGCTGTTTTTGTTGTAATTGGCCATGACTGGCCTGCTTTTTTTGGATTTAAAGGTGGAAAAGGTATATCTACGACAATTGGTTGTTACGCAGTCTTAAACTTTCCTATTGGACTTATTTCTGTAATACTTGGTATTGCAGCAAGCTTAATTACTAAATTTGTTTCCTTGGGTTCCATTATATTCTTAATTTCAATGCCTCTATTATATGGATTGTTGTCAAAAGAATTTGAAAAATATTTCTTTTTAGTTACAATTATATTTGCTATTATAGGGATTTATAAACATAAATCTAATGTAAAGAGAATATTAAATGGAGAAGAAAATAAGATTGGTGGGTGATTAAATGAATAAAAGTATAGCCGTACTTGGCGGAGGTAGTTGGGGTACAGCATTAGCTATTTTACTATCAAATAAGGGTTATGAAACAGATATATGGATTCGAAATGAAAAACAAGCTGAAGACATGAAAACTACAAGGTTTAACAATAAATATCTTCCTAATGCTAAACTTCCAGAAAATTTAAATGTAAATACTAATCTAGAAGAAGTATTATATAGGAAAACAATTATTATTTCTGCAATCCCAACACATGGAGTAAGAGAAACTCTTAATCATGCAAGGGCTTTTGTAAAAGATAATCAGATAATTGTAAATGTTGCTAAAGGAATTGAGAACGATTCTCTAATGAGAATTTCGGAAATTGTAAAAGAAATACTTCCAAATAATAAATATGTAGCACTTTCTGGTCCCTCTCATGCAGAAGAGGTAGCAATAAATATGCCTACTACAGTAGTTTCTGCATCCATTGACAAAGAAATAGCTGAACTAATTCAAGATCTATTTACAACACCAACATTCAGAGTCTATACAAATCTAGATGTAATTGGTGTAGAATTAGGTGGTGCACTGAAAAATATTATAGCTTTAGGAGCAGGAATTTCTGATGGATTAAAATATGGGGATAATACTAAAGCTGCATTAATGACTAGAGGTATTATTGAAATAGAAAGATTAGGATATAAACTAGGAGCAAATCCTAATACATTTACTGGTTTATCTGGGATAGGGGATTTAATAGTAACATGTACAAGTATGCATAGTAGAAATAGAAGATGTGGAATACTCCTAGGAGAAGGTTTAAGATTAGATGACGCAATAAATGAGATTGGCATGGTAGTAGAAGGTGTTAAAACTACAAAATCAGCTTATAAAATATCAAAAAAACTTGGTGTTGAGATGCCTATAACTGAAGAAATATATAATCTACTTTATAATAGCGTCGATGTAAAGAACTCTGTTATAAAATTAATGGGGAGAGACAAAAAACACGAAATGGAAGATTTAGCTATAAATAATAATTACAATTGGTAGACTTGCTAAATATAGTAAGTCTATTTATTTGTTAATTTTTATAAAGGATTAACAAAACTTCTTAAAGCTTGTAATAATTATTAACAATCAGCGTATATATATTATTAGTATTGTTATTATGCTTTAGGGGGGAAGAAAGTGGAAGGTTTCGATATATATAAGGATATTACTGAACGTACAGATGGAGATATTTATGCTGGTATAGTAGGGCCTGTTCGAACAGGGAAATCTACTTTTATTAAGAGATTCATGGAACTATTAGTTATACCAAATATGGAAAACAGTCATAAAAAAGAGCGTGCAAAAGATGAACTACCGCTTAGTGGTTCAGGTAGGACTATAATGACTACAGAGCCAAAATTTGTACCAAATGAAGCAGTTGAATTAACTTTACACGAAAATCTAAAATTCAAGGTAAGAATGGTTGACTGCGTTGGATATCTGGTAAAAGGAGCATTAGGTCATGAGGAAGATTATATGCCAAGGATGGTAAGCACTCCTTGGAGTGATAGTCCAATAGCATTTGAAGAAGCTGCGGAGATTGGAACTAAAAAAGTAATAAAAGATCACTCAACAATTGGCTTTGTTATAACTACTGATGGTTCAATAACTGATATTGATAGAGCTAATTATATTAAAGCAGAAGAAAGAGTAATAAATGAATTAAAAGAGATTGAGAAACCATTTATTATTATAATTAATTCAAAGAATCCAAATCTAGACAGTACTTTAGCTTTAAGAGAGAGTCTTGAAAGTAAATATGGAGTATCTGTCATTACAATGGACTGTTTAAATATGCAGATTACAGATGTAGAAAAAGTATTCGAAAAATTATTATATGAGTTTCCTGTAAAAGAAATAAATATTAATCTCCCTCCATGGGTTGAAGGTCTACCTAAGAAACACTGGATAAGAGAAAATATTATGAGTTCTTTAAAAGACAGTATATCTAATTTGGAAAAATTAAATCAAGTTGATAGTTGCCTATCTGTGTTGTCAGATATTGATATAATAAAAGATGTCAATATTTTTGAGATAAAACTTGGTGAAGGAGTTGTTCAATCAAAAATTGATCTTGAAGATGGCTTATTTTATAATATTTTGAAAGAATTGACAGGTTATAACATACAAGGTGATTATCAAATACTTAGTCTAATTACTAAATTGTCTGAAACTAAAAAGAAGTATGACAGAATAGAAAAAGCTATTGTAGATGCTAAAGAGATAGGTTATGGACTTGTTAGTCCTAATCAAGAAGAATTACAATTAGACGCTCCAGAGGTCTATAAACAAGGAAATAAATATGGTGTAAAACTTAGGGCTAGTGCTCCAACAATTCATTTGCTACGTGCTGACGTATCAACTGAAGTAGCCCCTCTTGTTGGAACAGAGAAACAATCTGAAGAATTACTTAATTATTTCTTATCAGAAATAGAAAACGAACCAAATAATGTTTGGCAATTAGAGATATTTGGTAAATCATTATATTCGTTAGTAAATGATGAGCTCAATGGAAAGATTACTACATTACCTGAACAATATCGACAAAAGTTAAGAAAAGCTCTTGAAAAGATTTTGAATGATAGTAGTGGTGGTTTAATTTGTATAATTATCTAGATATACTATTTAATCTAACTAATAAAAAAAGAAATCGAAAAAAGTTCGATTTCTTTTTTTGTCTTAATAAGTAAAATGATTAATTTTTTCCTTACAATCAAAATTAGTTTTAAATTAAAAAGAATTATGATATACTAAATACAACGCATTAAGGAGGTATTTTAATGAAATTATTAATGTTAATCTTGATTATGCTATTAATTGTTAGCATATTAGGTTACATTTTAGTAATATTAAAAGAAAAGTTTTATTTGAAAAACAATATAATTCTAATTGATAAAAAATCTGTTACACAAGATGATTTAGATACAACTGATTTAAAGGAGTTTTTTATAGATGGAACAAGACTGAAAGCAGGCGATGAAATAAAGGTAATTACTAAATACAAAAATAGTATTATTGGTATATTAATAGGTGCTATAAAAAAAGAAAATAGTATCCTTTTAGTAACCCATTCTAATAAAGTTTTAAGATTAAAAATTGATAATATTTTACAGCTAAAAATAATTAGCAAATACGGTAAGTTTTTTACTAAAATAGGGTGAGCAAATGACTCAAGAAAAAAGCAATACTAAAAACAGAATCATTTTATTTATATTTATTTTAGTGATAATATATTTTCTATATAATTTACTAAATAGTAGTATAGGGTCAAAGGAAAAAACTGTATTGCCTGAAATAGGAACATTGTATAGTAAAACAAATGCTCAAGGAATTACAATAAAAGATGAAACTGTTTATTATGCAGATAGTAGTGGTCAATTAAGTATATTAATAGATGAAGGTGAAAGAGTAGCTTTTGGAGAAGAAATAACTAGTATAAATATTAATAAAGACAATTCATCCATAATAAATGAAATAGATATAATAGATGATAAAATAGAAAGGTTAGCAAGTACAGGTAGTAAATCATTAATTATCAATGATAGTAACAAAGGAAAAGAAGAAAGCATAAAAACCATCATGAATGATTTACAAACAAGTATTAACGATAAAAAATATGATGAAATAGAATATAATATTGATTATTTAAAAGGCTTAAGCAATGATTATAAAGAAGATGCAACCCTTTTAGATATATCTTTATCATCCCTACAGTTAGAAAGAGATAAACTTATTGCTCAATTAGATAATAAAATGCAAAAATATAATGCTAGAGAAACTGGAATTGTATCATATCATATAGATGGTTATGAAAAAATATTTATCCCTAAGGAATTTGATAATTACACTTACGAAAAACTCTTCATAGACGAAATTAATGCAAAATCTATAATAAAGAAAGAAATTGATAATAATTTCCTTGTTTCTTCAGGACAAGCAATCTTTAAAATTATAGATAATTTTAAGTGGTATTTAGCTATAATGATTGAGGACCTTGAAGATATTAAAGAATATGAAGTTGGGGAAAGTATATTAATTGAGTTTGAGGATGGAACTGAATTAGAAGGAAAAATTATCGCTGTTAACATAACAAATGAAAAAGCTGTTATTGTTGTAAAGTTTGGTAAATACTTACATGAAATTTACAATATAAGAATTCCGGTTGTTAATATTATAAATTCTAGAAAAGAGGGTTTAAAAATCCCTAGCAATGTAATAATTGAAAAAGAAGGTAATAAAGGAGTTTTTATTAAAGATATTAGTGGTATTGTATTATTTAAACAGATTTCAATCTTAGGTGAAGAAGGAGAATATACTTATATTGATAAAGGTAATAGCAATGGGTATATAAACAATGATAATGGAGACTTTTATAAAACTATAAACCTTTATGATGAGTTATTCTTAGATCCTTCTAGTGTTACAGAAGGAGAAATATTAAAGTAAAATATGTGAAGGAAGTGATTAAAATTACAATTAAGGACAATTTATTATACATAAATGATAGAATTAACGAAGCAAAAACAAAGTCTGGAAGAAAGGATAACGTTGAATTAATAGCAGTTACAAAAACTGTAGATGTTGATATAATTAAGGAAGCAATTGCAGCAGGTGTTACCGATATAGGCGAAAACAAAGTACAAGAATTGGAAAAAAAGATACCCTTATTAGGTAATAGTGTTAATTACCATATGATTGGGTATTTACAATCCAATAAGGTAAAATATATAATTAATGAAGTTAAGCTAATACATTCCTTAGATAGACTATCCTTAGCAAAAGAAATAGATAAGAGAGCAAAAGAACACAATATGGTCGTAAATACATTACTACAAATTAATATAGCAGAAGAAGAGACTAAATTTGGACTAAAGTCAAGTGAGGTTATACCTTTCATCGAAGAAATCCAAAAATTTACTAATCTTAGGATAAAAGGATTGATGACTATAGCACCTTTTACAGATGATAAAAAATTACTTAGAAATGTATTTAAGACAATGGTAAATTTTAAAAAAGATATAACTATCAGAAAATATGAAAATGTATCTATGGACTATTTATCTATGGGTATGACAAATGATTATGAAATAGCTGTAGAAGAAGGTGCAAATTTAATCAGGATTGGAACTGGAATATTTGGAAGCAGAAATTATTAGGAGGGATTATTGTGGGTAATTTTGTAGACAAGTTTAAATATTTTATTGGAATTGATGATTATGAAGAAGATATAATAGAAGATACAGATGAGGACGATTTAGACATATCTCTATCTACAACAACAAAAAAGTTTAATAATAAAGTTGTTAATATTCATACTAATACTAATATGAAGATAACAATTCATGAACCATTGAGTTACGAAGAAGCACCTGCAATTGTTGATGACTTAAAAGTACGAAAAGCTGTAGTTATTAATTTTGAACAATTAGATCCAGGCATCAAAAAACAGATATTTGACTTTGTTAACGGTGGATTATACGCAATAGAGGGTAAAATACAAAAAGTTAATAAAGATATATTTATCTTAGCACCAAGTAATGTAGAAATAGATGGTCTTAAAGATGAATTAAAGAATAGAGGGATATTCCCTTGGTAATTTAAAGGAGTAGCTAATGACGAATATATTGAAAACCTTGGAATTATTTTTTAAGCTTTTGGAGATTTTAATTATTATCAGAGTATTTCTGAATATTTTTAGAATTTCACGTGATAATGTAATAGTAGGAATTATTTATGAGATGACTGAACCAGTATTGATTCCTGCAAGAACAATTCTTGATAAATTGAATCTTAATAGAGGTATGATTGATTTTTCTCCTTGGATAGCTATTATCTTGTTAAATTTAATATACTCTTTAATTTTAAGGATCTTATTTTAATATGGTAATAGACAAAGAATCTTATATGTCTCACATTAAAGATATCAATAAACAAATAACAATGAGAAAAGTATTAGATAAAATTGAAATTTCACTTTTTAATCATAGTTTAGAAATTACAGATTTTTTAGACCCTTATGAAAGACATTTAGCTAAATCTATTCTTAATAGATTCAATGATTTATCTTATACTGAATTTGGTGGAATAAGTAGTAGTGAAAGAAAAGTAATACTTATATACCCTTATTATTTTGATAAATCAACAATTATATCTAAACTTCGTTATTTTAGAATTCATTGCGATATTGATGCTCTTTCACATAAGGACTTCTTAGGTGGACTATTAGGTATTGGAATTAATAGAACAAAAATTGGAGATATACAAGTACATAATACTTATGCTGATATAACAACAAAGGATGAACTAGGAGATTTTATATTATATAACCTCAAAAAGATTGGGAATAAAAATGTATCAATCTCTGAAATATGCAAAGATGATTTAAAAGAACCACTTTTAAGATTTCAGGAAATTAATAAATTTGTTACATCCTTAAGACTTGATATTGTGCTAAGCACAGCTTATAACTTTTCAAGGCAGGAAAGCATTAATATTGTCAAATCTGGAAAAGTAAAAGTTAATTGGCAGAAAATTACTAAACCTTCTAAAGATTTATCTTTTGGAGATACTATATCTACTAAAGGATTGGGGAGAGCAATTCTATATTCAAATGAAGGTATAAGCAAAAAAGGACGATATCTAGTAACTATTAGAATATTAACTTAATTGGAGTGATGTTATGATAACACCATTAGACATTCAGAATAAAGAATTTAATAAGACTTTATTTGGTTATAATGCTAAAGATGTAGATAGTTTTTTAGATGAAATTATTGTTGATTATGAAAGAATATATAAAGAGAATATTGAACTAAAAGATAAAATTAATATGATTTCTGATCAGTTAAGGCAGTATAATACAATGGAAGAAACATTACAGAAAACTTTAGTAGTTGCCCAATCAACCGCTGATGAGGTTACTTCTTCAGCAAGACAAAAATCTGAAAATATAATAGCTGATGCAGAACTTTCCGGAGAAAAAATTATCAACCAAGCTCATGAAGATGTAAGGGTTATTAAAAAAGAATATGAAAACCTAAGAAGAGAAGTTTTCATGGCAAAGGCTCGGTATCAATCATTTTTACAATCTCAGTTAATTTCAATAGAAGACTTTTATAGAATCGAAGAAGAAAAAAAGATAGATCCTATACAAGAAGAGGAAGAAAATAGTAATATAGTATAGTTATAACCATAGCTCAGTTTATGTATTAATATTTTTCCCATGGGAATATTAAAAGAAGATATATAATATTTATGGAGGAAACCATGGAGAATTCAAAAGCATCATATTTTAAAAATAGATTATTTGATGAAAAGAAAAGATTATTAAAAGTCTTAAATAACATGAATAATATGGAAGAATATGGTTCAATGGACAATTATTATAGCGAATTATCCCAATATGATAATCATCCAGCAGATATTGCTACTGAGGTTTTTATGAAAGAACAGGATGAAGGGCTTAAAAACAATTTAATGGGAAAGCTTCATGAAATAGGTGATTCTTTAGATGATATAAATAAAGGGAAATATGGCATTTGTAAAATTTGCAATCAGAAAATTGATGATGAAAGATTGGAAACAATTCCATATGTTAAAACCTGTGTAAAATGTTCTAGTGAAATATCAAATTCTAATATCTTATTTGAATCCATAGAAGATAAATATATTATTTCTTTTAATGATAGTGAAGGATCAGCAATATATGATAGAGAGGACGCTTATCAAGATATTGCTGAAAATGAAATGATACCAAAAGATCCTTCCTTTTCTACTGGTGATTATATGGGTATTACTGATGAACAGAATCAGAGTGAAGAATTAGATGTAGAAAATATTTCTCAAGAATATTATGATGATACTTTAAAATAACCTCTTGTTTCTTTAAAGAGGTTTTTATTTGTAAATTTCTATTAAATTATTGAAAAGTATTATATAATTGATGAATAGATTAAATTAGGGGGAAAATGTATTGTTATACATATTTATTACAGCAATCATAGTATTACTAGACCAAATTAGCAAATTATTTGCAATAAAATATTTAAAAGGACAGGCACCTTATGTTCTTATAGAAAAGCATTTTGAACTAAGATATGTGGAAAATTATGGGGCAGCTTTTGGAATATTGCAACAAAAAAGGATATTATTCTTAATAATAACCACAGTAGTATTGTTATTAATAATTCTTTTCCTCTATAAAAACAATAAATATTTATCTACTATTACAAAATTTGCATTATCTCTTTTCTTAGGAGGAGCAATTGGAAATTTTATCGATAGGATTAGACTTGGATACGTTGTAGACTTTTTAAGAGTTAATATTATTCCTAAATATGACTTCCCAGTATTTAATATCGCTGATTCTTTTATAGTAATTGGAACTATTCTAATAGTTTTAATCGTTATTTTTGACAAATACGAAAAATAAAGAGGTAATTTATGAGTATTATTAAATTATGTGTAAATGAGGAAACAAACGATAGATTAGATACATATATTGCTAAAGAATTAGATGAAGTATCAAGAACGTATATACAAAAACTGATAAAAGATAATAGGATAGAGGTAAATGGTATAATAAAAAAGGCTAGATATCTTGTAACAGAAGGGGACATTATATCCATTAATTTGCCTAAACCAAAAACGCTTGAACTAGTTCCAGAGAATATACCAATTGATATTATTTACGAGGATGAAGATATTGTTCTTATAAATAAACCTCAGGATATGGTTGTCCATCCTGCTCCAGGCAATTATTCAGGTACTCTGGTAAATGGTCTCTTATATCATATAAAAAGTTTATCACAAATTAATGGTGTAATAAGACCTGGCATAGTTCATAGATTGGACAAGGATACATCGGGACTTCTAGTAGTCGCGAAAAATGACTTTTCTCATAGAAAGTTATCACAGCAATTAAAAGATAGAAGTGTTCATAGGGTATACATTGCTCTTGTACATGGTATCATCAAAGAAGATTCAGGATTAATTAATCAACCTATTGGTAGAGATCCTAAAAACAGAAAGAAAATGGCTGTAATTAAGACAAATAGCAAAGAAGCAATAACTAGTTTTCAGGTATTAAATCGCTATTCAAAATATACTTTGGTAAAGGTACAATTAAAAACTGGTAGAACTCATCAAATAAGAGTTCATTTGTCTTATATAAATCATCCAGTTGTAGGTGATCCCGTTTATTCTAATGTTGAAAATGAATTTAAATTAAAAAAGCAATTATTACATGCAAAAGAAATTGGTTTCATTCATCCAAGAACTAATGAGTCTATGAGTTTTGAATGTGAACTTCCCGATGAATTTAATAAGATTATAGAAAAATTAGAAAATAGAGGGTGATTTATTTGTTAACAAAAGCTGTAATTATGGATGCAAAGGCAATAGAAAGAGCTACAACTAGGATTGCAAACGAAATAATTGAAAGAAATAAAGGAATAGATGACTTAGTACTTGTAGGAATTAAAACTAGAGGGGTACCCTTTGCTAAAAGGTTAACTAATAAAATAAAAGATATCGAAAATAAAGAAGTTCCTGTTTTTAATTTGGATATATCATTATATAGAGATGACTTAAAAGAGATCGATTATATACCACATATTAATGAGGATTTTAAAGGAGTTATTGATGAGAAAGTTGTAGTATTAGTAGACGATGTAGTATATACTGGTCGAACAGTACGTGCTGCATTAGATGCATTAATTGATAAAGGTAGACCTCAAAGAGTTCAATTAGCTGTTTTAATTGATAGGGGCCATAGAGAATTTCCTATAAGACCTGATTTTGTAGGGAAAAATGTGCCTACATCTAAAAACGAAATTATAAGTGTGGAATTTATTGAAACAGATGGTTTAGATGAAGTTTTAATAAAAGAAAAGGTAGAAGATTAATCTTCTACCTTTGTAATTTTTTGAACTAAATCTATAGTTAGATTCACTAATATAGTTTTAAAATTATCATAAATAACCATGCCTGGTTTTGCATTTTTTGATTTCTTTACATTCTTCTTTTCAGTATAATCCACTGGAACAAGTTTGTTATTTTTACCTCTGCTATGATATGCTGCTAGTAGTGCAGCTTCTTCCAATGTTGAATCAGGTACGCTATTTCCTTCTAACCTGATTATAACATGACTACCTGGCATATTTTGAACGTGAAACCATATATCGTCTCTATTAGCAAACTTTAAAGTAAGATTATCATTTTGCCTATTATTTTTCCCCACGTAGATATGAATACCATCTGAAGATAAGTAATGATATGGTGATGATATTTTCTCTTTTTTCTTTTTTGATTTCTTTATATTTCCTTTTAAATAGCCTTCAGCTACTAATTCTTCTTTTATTTCGTCGATATCTTCTACACTTATGGCACTATCAATCCCATGTAAAACATTTTCTAAATACTCAATTTCATTTTCTGTTACAGGAATTTGTTCTAATAAAAGTTGATTTGCATTTTTAAGTTTAGAATACCTTTTATAGTATTTTTGTGCATTTTCAACAGGAGATAGTTTCACTTCTAAAGGCACTTCTAATTCATTTAAGTTCTCATCATAAAAATTTTCTAAATCAATACTTACTACACCGCGAGGTATTTTGTATAGATTTGCAGATATTAAGTCACCATATATTTTATACTTGCCTCTATCCTTACTATCCATTAGTTCTTCTTTTTGTTTACCTAATTTACTTTTAGCCCTATCTAATTTTACCTGAACAGATTTTTTTATGGAATGTGATTTTTGAGTGACTCTATCGAGTATATCTCTCTTGCTATAATAAGTATCTAGTATTTTTGAAATGCTATCTGAATACACTTTGTTTTTAGAACCAAATTGCTCTAAATCAATACAATAGAAAGCTATGAACTCCAAACTATTATTAGTAGTTATATACATAGGTCTAAAATCACTGTTATTGACTTTTCCCATAGTTGTATAAAATGAATTATATAATGTTTTTATATCTTCATCCTTTAAACTATATATAGTTCTATCAATATCCAAATCGGATAAAAAACATATTTCCTTACTAATTAATGGACTTAAACCCATATAATTTAAATATAGTGCCTTATATATAGCAGTATTCTTATTTTCATTTCTTAGCAATAATAAGAATTCATCGAAATTTGTGTTTGTTGGATTAACTTTATCTTTGGCAAGAGGATATTCATAAGTAAGTCCTGGTAAAATCTGTCTTACTCTAGACATATCTTCAGTAACTCTTTTTATTGAATCATATATTCTTAAAGTGTCCTTATCAATCATAATAATATTACTATGTTTGCCCATGATTTCAATTATTAATCTTTTTTCAGTAAATTCACCAAGTTCATTAACTGAAGATATGTCTAGAAATACAACTCTATCCATTTCATATTGCTCTACATTTAAAATTATTCCTCCAGATAAATGTTTTCTTAATAACATACAAAACACTGGTGGATGAGAAGGATTTTCCTTAGAAAAACTAGTCAAATAAATTCTTGGATTATTGCTACTGGCTGAGAGTACAAATTTATAATTTACACCTGTTTTGTGAACAGTTATGAGAATTTCATCTTTTTCTGGTTGATATATTTTATCAATTCTACCACCTTTTATCGTATTATTTAGTTCTTTTACTATTGAATTTGTAACAATGCCGTCAAAAGACATATTAAACCTCCGATTCTTAGAATATTTACAGTATAACACTTAAAGTTAATATAATAAAGTTTACAATACTTAATAGAATTTTATATAACGTCTTATTTATTAAGTTTTCGTAATAATCTATAGATTTATACTGTAATGACTTATATAATAAGCTATATATTTAGTAAATATTAAACAAGAGGTGAATCAATTGATTAAGAGTATGACAGGTTATGGTAAAGGTGAAGCTTCAAATGATTTGTATAAGCTTAAAGTTGAGATAAAGGCAGTAAACCATAGATATAGCGATATATCTATAAAAATTCCTAGACAAATTTCTTATCTAGAGGATAAAATTAAGAAGGATATAAAAAAAGAAATTAATAGAGGTAAAATCGATGTTTACATTAATCTAGAATATATTAGCGAATCTGATATAGAGGTAAAAGTTGATATACCCTTAGCAAAAGCATATAAAATATCACTTGAAAGACTTAAAAATGAACTGAACTTAGTAGATGAAATTAGATTAAACAATATATTATCTATGCCTGAAATAGTCAGAACAGATAAAAGGGATTTAGATGAAGATTTGATTTGGAATGTTTTAAGTGAAGCTTTAAACGCTGCTTTGACAAATATTTTAAATATGAGGATTACAGAAGGAAATGAATTGAAAAACGATATTTTAGAAAAATTACATAATATTGAAGTATCTGTTCAAGCCATTGAAGAAAGAGCACCTACTGTTGTATTAGAATATAAGGAAAAATTAAAAGAAAGAATTATTGGTATTCTAGAAGATAATATCCAATTAGATGAAGAAAAGTTATTGAATGAAGTTGCTTTTTTTGCTGATAAGAGCAGTATAGATGAGGAATTAGTGAGACTTGATAGTCACATTAAGCAATTTAAGTCTATTTTAAATGAGAATGAGCCTATCGGGAGAAAACTTGATTTTCTAATTCAAGAACTAAATAGAGAAATAAATACTATTGGTAGCAAAGCTAATGATATAGTTATTCCTAAATATGTGGTAAATGTTAAATCAGAAATTGAAAAGATACGTGAACAAATACAAAACATTGAATAATAGGGGGAGAGTATGGATATTAAATTAATTAATATAGGATTTGGGAATGTAGTGTCAGCAAATAGAATTATTTCAATTGTTACTCCTGAATCAGCTCCTATAAAAAGACTAGTACAAGAAACCCGTGATAAAGGTTTATTAATTGATGCAACTTGTGGTCGTAGAACTAGATCAGTTATTATTACTGATAGTGAACATATAATCTTAGCTGCAGTTCAACCCGAAACTATTGCTAATAGAATAAATAATAAAACAGAAACTTATGAATAATATAGAAAGATGGTGGGATAAAATGGCAGAAGGATTTTTACTAGTACTTTCAGGGCCTTCAGGAAGTGGGAAAGGTACTGTCAGTCAGGCCCTAATGGAAAAAAAGGATGATATAACATTTTCAATATCAGCAACTACAAGAAAACCCAGGCCAACTGAAACAAACGGGGAAAATTATTTCTTTTTATCAGAGGAAAAATTTAAACAAATGGATGAAGATGGTGAGTTTCTTGAATCAGCATTTGTACATTCAAATTATTATGGTACTCCTAAAAAATTTGTTATGGATGAAATCGGAAAAGGTGAAATTGTATTATTAGAAATTGATGTACAAGGTGCATTGCAAATTAAAAAAAATTATAAAGAGGCAGTATTTATCTTCTTATTACCACCTACTATGGATGAATTAAGAAACCGTATATTGAAAAGAGGTACTGAATCTGAAGAAGATATAAAAATCAGATTCAACAATGCATTTAAAGAATTAGATTTTGTAGGAGAATATGATTTCTTTGTTGTTAATGACGAAGTAGAAAATGCAGTAAATGATATTGAAGCGATTATTCATTCTGAAAAATTAAGAGTTAAAAGGCATAAAGATATTAAGTTAAATATTACAAGGCAAGGAGGAAAATAAATGTTAAATCCATCTTTGAAAGAATTTTTAATAGCAGGAGAAAGCAAGTACACATTAGCTACAGTTATATCCAAAAGGGCACGTCAGATAATTGAAGGTTCAAAACCTTTAATAGAAACAAATTCCCAAAAACCTGTAACTATTGCTTTAGAAGAATTATTAGAGGGAAAACTTGAGTACGAAGTTCCAAATTCTAATAGCCAAAAGTAGGAGGCAACAATGTTAAAAGGAAAAAATATAATTCTAGGTGTTACTGGTGGAATTGCTGTTTATAAAGCTGCGGATTTAGTTAGCAAACTTGTAAAACAACATGCTAATGTTGAAGTAATTATGACGGAAGGTGCAACTAAGTTTGTAACACCATTGACATTTCAAACTATGTCTCAAAACAAAGTTCATACAGAAATGTTTGGTTTAGTATCTCATTTTGATGTTGAACACATTTCTTTAGCTCAAAAGGCAGATATAATACTTATTGCTCCTGCCACAGCAAATACAATTGGTAAAATAGCTAATGGATTAGCAGATAATCTATTAACAACAGTAGTAATGGCTTCAAAAGCCAAGATAATATATGCCCCAGCAATGAATACTGATATGTACAATAATCTAATATTTCAAGAAAATATGAACAAATTAAAAACATTAGGACACAAATTCATAAAAACAGGGGTGGGAAGATTAGCTTGTGGGGATTTTGGTGCAGGTAAAATGGCAGAACCTTTAGAAATTGTGGATTATGTAATAAATAGTTTTGTGAAAAAAGATTTTGTAAATAAGAAAGTTGTAATTACTGCAGGACCAACAATTGAACCGATTGATCCTGTAAGATATATTACAAATCACTCTAGTGGGAAAATGGGGTATAGTTTAGCTCAAGAGGCTAAAAATAGAGGAGCTGAAGTAATTCTTATATCTGGTCCAACTCATCTTCGACCTCCTGATGGAGTAGAAATAATAAACATAAAAACAACTAGCGAAATGTTTGAAGCAGTTGGAAAACACTTTGATGATTGTGATATATTAATAAAATCAGCTGCTCCTTCTGATTATAAACCGATAAATGCAAGCCCTATTAAGATAAAAAAGGGAAGTAGCGATGAAGATAATCTGGAAATTAAACTAGTAAAAAATCCAGATATTGCAGAATATTATGGAAAGTATAAAAAAGAACAAATAATGGTAGGATTTGCAGCTGAAACAAACAATGTTATCGAATACGCTAATAAAAAATTAAAAAAGAAAAATTTTGATTTCATTGTAGCTAATGATGTTACTAAGCCAGGCGCTGGGTTTAAAAATGATACTAATATTGCCACATTTATAGATAATAAAGGTAATATTGAAAAACATCCTCTTATGGAAAAAACTCAACTTTCAACACTTATATTAGACAAAATATATGATATCATTGATATAAAGGCTAGATAGATATTTATCTAGCCTTTCTTAAATTATTGCAGGTAGAAAGGCTTGATAATATGAAATATGCAGAAATTATAGTTGATAATAGAGCATCAAAGTTAGATAGACCTTTTACTTATAGTCTAAATGGCTTTAGTGATACTGTGAGAGTTGGCATGAGGGTTATTGTACCATTTGGAAATGGCAATAAGCCAATTAAAGGGTTTATAATTAGAATATTCAATGAGCTTACTGAAGAATACAGTGTTAAAGAAATTATAGATATATTAGATACTGAACCTTTAGTAACAAATAATATGATAGAGCTAGGGCTATGGATGAAAGAAAAATATCTTTCTTCTTATTTAGATTCATTGCAACAAATCCTTCCTCCTGGTGATTATAAACAAATAAATACATTTGTAGAATTAAATAATAATTATAAAGGAAGCAATTTTACTGAGAATAAACAAAAAATTGTAGATTATCTAAAAATAAATGAAATATCTTTACTTGACAACATGAAGAAAGATATTAGAATTACAAATTTAAATTTTTACCTTAAAGAATTAGCCGATGAAAATATAATCAATATTTATAATGATATAAAAGCAACTATTACTAAGAAATACGAAAAATGGATCAAAATAGACGATTCTATTGATTTTTCTCACGCAATAGAAATCATTGGTAAAAGAGCAAAAAAGCAATTAAGCATTTATAAATATATCTGTGAAATTGATGAAATTCAATTTAATGAAGTAATAAAAACACTTAATACTAATTCTACCACTGTTAATTCCCTTAAAGATAAAGGATTAATTTTAATATTTGATAGGGAAGTTAATAGAACACCTATAAAAAGGAATATATCAAAGTATAACAAATTGACATTCAATCCGGATCAATTAGAAGTTTACAATGAAATAGTACAATCCTTTGATAAACCAAATAAAAAAAACTTTCTAATTCATGGTGTAACAGGTAGTGGAAAAACAGAAATATATTTACAACTTGTTGAAGAGATGCTTGAAAGAAAAAAAGATTCTATAATACTGGTACCTGAAATTTCCTTAACACCACAAACTATTGACAGATTTGTTGGTAGATTTGGAGATGAAGTAGCAGTATTACATAGTAAACTAAGTCAAGGTGAAAGATTTGATCAGTGGAGAAGTATTAGAGAAGGAAGAGTTAAGATTGTTGTAGGCGCAAGATCTGCAATATTTGCACCAACCAATAATTTAGGATTGATAATAATTGACGAAGAACATGAGGATACTTATAAATCATCTCAGAACCCAAAATATATCACAAAAGAAGTTGCTCTCAAGCGTAATGAATTAGAAAATGCAACTGTTGTATTAGGAAGTGCAACTCCTTCTGTTGAAACATATTACACTACATTAAACAAGAAATTTAAGTTGCTGCAATTAAATCAGAGAGCTACAAAAAGCAATCTGCCTAAAGTCAAACTAATAGATATGAGAGAACAATTACATTTAGGTAATAGATCTATTTTTAGTATAGAACTTCATAAAGAGATTGTGAAAAACTTAGAAAATAAAAAACAAACAATATTGTTTTTAAATAGGCGTGGATTTTCATCTTTTGTTTCTTGTAGAAGTTGTGGACAAGTAATAAAATGTACAAACTGCGAAATTTCAATGACTTATCACAAAAATATTAATAGATTGAGATGTCACTATTGTGGCAAGACTGAAGAAATACCAAGTATTTGTCCAGAATGTGGTAGTAAATATATAAAGTATTTTGGAATTGGTACAGAAAGAGTAGAAGAAGAATCTAGAAGATTGTTCCCTGCTGCTAAAATTGTAAGGATGGATAGCGATACAACATCAGCCAAAGGTAGTTTTGATAGTATACTAGAGGATATGAAGGATAAAAAAATTGATATTCTTATAGGTACTCAAATGATATCTAAAGGATTGGATTTCCCCGATGTTACACTTGTGGGTATAATAGCAGCTGATACTACATTAAATCTACCTGACTATAGATCTCCTGAAAAAGCATTTCAACTAATAACACAAGTAGCTGGTAGAGCAGGTAGAGGAGATACCCCAGGTAGAGTTATATTACAAACATACAATCCATGTCATTATAGTATTACTAGTTCCAAGAACCAAAACTATCTTAGTTTTTATAATACAGAAATCAAACTGAGAAAAGAATTTATGTATCCACCCTTTATAAACTTAATAAGTCTATTAATATATGGCAATAACTATAATGATGTGAAAAATGTAAGCGGTAAAATTTATGATATAATAAAAAAATACTTCATAGAAAAATATAAAGATACTTATAAAGAATACTTAATAGGACCAAATCCAGCACCGATAGAAAGAATTAAGAATAGTTTTCGCTGGCAAATAATTATTAAAGCCTGTGATTATGAAATGGGAAAGTTAAAAGATAAGCTAAATAGGGTATGCATAATAGATGAATATAAAATAAAAAAAGATGGGATTAAGATAAGCGTTGATATTAATCCAACTAACATGTTATAGGAGGTAGAAATGGCATTAAGAGAAATTAGACTAGATGGAGATCCAATATTAAGAAAAAAATCAAAAGAAATTACTAAAATAAACGATAGAATAAAAACTCTATTAGATGATATGGTTGAAACTATGAATGAAGCAAACGGGGTAGGTCTTGCTGCTCCACAAGTAGGAATCCTAAGAAGAGCTGTTGTAATTGATGTTGGAGAAGGTGTTATAAAATTAATCAATCCTGAAATCATTGAAGCTAATGGAGCAATAATTGATTTAGAAGGATGCCTTTCAGTTCCTAATTTAAATGGGAAAGTAGAAAGGCCTGAAAAGGTAAAGGTTAGATTTATGGATAATAATGGGGATATGAAAATAATTGAAGCGACTGACTTTTTTGCTAGAGCTATATGTCATGAAATTGATCATTTAGATGGCATTTTGTACACGGATAAAGCTATAGAAATATTTAGTGTGGAAGAAGAAGAGGAAGTAGAAGTACAAGAAGAGGAGTAATGATATGAAAATCATATATATGGGTACGCCTGAATTTGCTGTTCCAATATTAGAAAGTATTTACAATGCTGGATACGATATCTCATTAGTAATAACCCAAAAAGATAAACCAAAGGGTAGGGGCAAGAAAGTTCAATACACGCCTGTAAAGGTAAAAGCCTTAGAACTTGGATTAGAAGTATATCAACCTGAAATAATTAACGATAATGAATCTATTAATATAATTAGAAAAATCAATCCGGATATTATAGTTGTAGCTGCTTATGGGCAACTGTTAAAGCGAGAATTACTTAATATTCCAAAATACGGATGTATCAATGTTCATGCATCATTATTACCAAAATTTAGAGGTGCAGCACCAATAAATTGGGCAATAATAAATGGAGAGTCAATAACAGGGATTACCATTATGAAGATGGAAGAAGGCCTAGATACTGGTGATATGATAATGAAATGCGAAGTTGAAATTATTGATGATGACGATTATTTATCCATGCATAATAAACTTGCTAATATAGGCAGTAGATTGATTGTAAAAACTATGGAAGATATTTTAAATAATAATGTATCTTATACTCCTCAAGACTCAACTAATTCAACTTATGCTCCAATGATATATAAGAATACTGGGAAAATAGACTGGTCTAAATCAGGTAAAGATATATATAATCTTGTACGTGGACTAAAACCATGGCCAATTGCCCATACAGACTACAATGGGGAAAATATTAAAATACACAATGTTGAATATCTAATTAAGCAAAATGATGAATTAAACGGATTAATATGTAAAGTTGATAAAGAAGGTATTTATGTATCTGTAAATGATGGATATATAATAATTAAAGAATTGCAATTCCCAGGAAAGAAAGTTCTAACTGTTAAACAATATTTAGCAGGTAATAGAATTAATGAAGGTGTAATTCTAAAATAAGAAAGGGGAATAATAATGTTTATTTATGGATATGATTACTATCTATCATACTTAATCTTTGTACTCCCTGCACTATTATTAGCCATGTATGCTCAAAGTAAGGTGACAAATACTTTCAATAAATATTTAAGAGTATCTAATAATACAGGTTTAACAGGAGCACAAATAGCTAGATTAATATTAGACAGAAATGGTCTAAGTAATGTTATTGTTGAACACACTAAAGGTCATTTAACAGATCATTACGACCCAAGAAAAAGAGTTCTTAGATTATCAAATGATGTGTATGAGGGCAGCAGTATTGCTGCAATGAGCGTTGCTGCACATGAAGTTGGTCATGCATTACAACATTCAGAAAGATATATGCCGCTTGTAATTAGAAATAGCATTGTTCCAATTGTAAACTTAGGTTCAAACTTGGTTTGGATCTTTATAATATTAGGTTTTCTTATAGATAATTTCTTTATCGAATTAGGAATTATTATTTTCTTAGGAATAATAATATTTCACTTAATAACTTTACCAGTGGAATTTAATGCCAGTAGAAGAGCATTAATTCAATTGGAAAATGGAATTTCACCAATTGAAAACTTAGGACCTACAAAACAAGTATTAAGTGCGGCAGCATTGACATATGTTGCTTCTGCTTTGGCTGCAATTGGAGAACTTGCAAGAATAATTTTCATGACAAGAAACAGAAGAGACTAAAAGGGGTAAATCCCCTTTTTTTAATATATAGGAGGAAAATTAATATATGAATTCTAGAGAAGTTGCTTTGAATACATTATTAGATATAAATAAAAATTTAAGCTACTCAAATATTTCCCTTTCTAAACACATTAATTTTGAAATGTCAGTACAAGATGAAGGATTTATACGAGAGCTTGTATATGGTGTACTAGAAAATAAAACATATTTAGATTATATCTTATCAAAAGCTTCGAAGATAAAACTAATAAAACTACATCCAGCAATACTAGAAATACTAAGATTAGGAATATATCAACTTATATTTATGGATAGGGTTCCAACAAGTGCTGCTGTAAACGAATCAGTAAATCTTGCAAAAAAGTATGGTCATAAAGGATCAATTGGATTTGTAAATGGGGTTCTAAGAAATATAAGCAGAAATATTGAAAATTTTTCAAAGATAGAAGTCAAAGATAAGATTAAATTTTTAAGTATTAAATATTCACATCCTGAATTTCTTGTTAAAAGGTTTATTAAGGAGTTTGGTTTTAAATTTACAGAGGAGTTACTAATGGCTAATAACGCAACTCCAAAACTAAATATTCGAGTCAATACCTTAAAAACTAGTAAAAAGGACTTGATTAATAAACTTGAGAATAAAGGCTATGTTGTTTTTGAAGGAAAATATGCAAATGATTCTTTAATAATAGATAATCCTAGTAGAATTACTAGTATTGTTGAATTTAAGGAAGGATTTTTTACTATTCAAGATGAAAGCAGCACTCTAGTAGGGCAAATCTTAGCTCCTAAAGAAGGATCCAATGTTATTGATGTTTGCAGTGCCCCTGGAGGGAAAACTACTCACATCGCCCAAATTATGAATAATAAGGGTAAAATATTAGCTCGCGATTTATATGAACATAAAACTAAATTAATTGATGAAAACAAAAAAAGATTAGAAATTGATATTATAGAAACTGAAGTTTTTGATGCAATAGTATTAGATGATAATTTAATTGGTAAGTTTGATTATTGTTTAGTTGACGCACCATGTTCTGGTTTTGGACTAATAAGAAGAAAACCAGAAATTAAATGGAATCGAACAGAACAAGACATTAACAAATTAGCAAATATGCAAAAACAAATTTTAGAAGTATCAAAGAACTATGTAAAGAAAAATGGCACTTTATTATACAGTACTTGTACAATTTTGGATGAAGAAAATATCGATATTATAGATAATTTTATTGAATCTAATCCAGAATATAAACTTGTTTCAATTGAAAATGAAATGTGTAATTCTAAAAAAATTAGCACTTTAAAAGATGGATATATGAAATTATATCCTAGTGTTCATAATACAGATGGTTTTTTTATAGCTAAGATGATAAAAGAAGGATAGATTAATTCAATTAAATTATGTATAATATTTAAATAAGGATAGGTGTTATAATGAATAAAATTGAATTAAATAGCATGTCTCTTGATGAACTAAAAGATTTTATTGTTAATATAGGTGAAAAATCATTTAGAGGGCAGCAGATTTTCACATATTTTAACCGTAATAAGAATATAGATATTGAATCTTTAGCCCTATTACCTAAGGAATTAAGAAAAAAGATTATTGATATATCATTTATTAATGAAGTAAAAATATATAAAAAATTTGATTCAGACATAGATAACACTAAGAAATATTTATTTGCATTAAGTGATGATAATATTATAGAAAGTGTATTTATGCAGTATAAGCATGGAAATACAGCTTGTATTTCAACTCAGGTAGGCTGTAGAATGGGCTGCAAGTTTTGTGCTTCAACAAAGGAAGGTCTTATTAGAAATTTAACTCCTGCTGAAATGCTAAATCAAATATATATGATGGAAAAAGACACTAAAGAGACAATTTCTAATGTGGTTTTAATGGGTAGTGGTGAACCATTAGATAATTATGAAAATGTTTTAAAGTTTATCAATATTATACATGATGAAAATGGGCATAATATGAGCTTAAGAAACATTACTTTATCTACTTGTGGTATAGTACCTAAAATATATGAACTTGCAAAAGAAAATTTACCTATTACATTATCAATCTCATTGCATTCTCCTTTTGACAAAGTAAGATTAAAAATGATGCCTATTTCAAAGAAATATAGTATTTCTGAACTAATTAAAGCTTGTAAAGCATATGGCAATTCAACTAATAGAAGGCTTACTTTTGAGTATACTCTAATAGAAGATATAAATGACTCAGAAACAGAATTAGATGAATTAGCTAATATATTAAGAGGACTAAATGCTCATGTTAACTTAATACCTCTTAATCCAATAAAAGAATATGATAAAGAAAGTCCTAATAGAGATAATATAGAGATGTTTCAAAAGGGTTTGTTAAATAGAGGCATTCCTGCTACAATAAGAAGAGAAATGGGAAGTGATATCAGTGCTTCCTGTGGCCAATTAAGAAGAAGCATTACACATATACAATAAAATCTTCAGGGGGGATACTATGATTGTTGGTGCTGTAAGTGATATTGGATTAAGAAGAGAAAATAACCAAGATAGTATGTTCACATCTACAGAAGGAGATTTTCCCTTATTTATCGTTGCTGATGGTATGGGCGGACATAAAGCTGGAGATATTGCAAGTAGAATGGCAGTAGAAGGTATTGTAAAATATCTAAAAAATAACCAAGATAGAATAAATTCAGAAGAAAATATAAAAATATTAATAAGAGAAGCTGTAGAATATGTTAATACAGAGATTTATTTAGAATCTTTTGAAGTTCCAGAATACTTAGGAATGGGAACAACTATAACTTTAGCTTATATATATAATTCAAAAGTTTTTGTATGCCATGTTGGTGATAGTAGGGCATACTTAGTAATAAATAAAAAAATAAAACAGATAACTGAAGACCATACCTTAGTTAATGAGTTGATTAAGAACGGTAGCATAACACCTGCTGAAGCCATCAATCATCCACAAAAGAATTTGATTACTAGGGCAATAGGGACAAGCTGCGATATAGAAATGGATTTTTATACTATAAATATTCGTAAAGATGACGTATTTATCTTATGCAGCGATGGGCTATCTAATATGGTAGGAGAAGACTCTATATTAGATGTTGTAAGCAATAATCTAAATAAAAATATGAATGAAATTTGCAATTCACTAGTAGAACTAGCAAAAGAAAATGGCGGTAAGGATAATATTACAGTGATTGGAATTAAATTTGACGATGAGGTGTTGAAATGATTGGTACAATATTAGGCAATCGTTATGAGATAATTGAAAAAGTAGGAGAAGGTGGTATGGCAAAAGTATATAAAGCAAAATGTCTCCTTCTTAATAGATATGTAGCTATAAAAATACTCAGAGATGAATTTACTAATGATGAACAGTTCATTGGCAAATTCAGAAGAGAATCCCAAGCTGCTGCAAGTCTTTCTCATCCAAGTATTCTAAATATATATGATGTTGGCGTAGATCAGATAAATGATAATGAAATACACTTTATTGTTATGGAATTTATAGATGGAAAAACTCTGAAAGAAGTAATTAGAGAAAATGGGAAATTGACAAAAGATGAGACTATCAGATATTCTATACAAATTGCGGAAGCTTTGCAACATGCTCACAAAAACCATATTATACATAGGGATATAAAACCTCATAATATAATGATAACAAAAGATGATAGAGTAAAGGTAACCGATTTTGGTATTGCAAGAGCTGTTACTTCTTCTACAGTAACTACGACATCCAATGTCTTGGGATCAGTCCATTACTTTTCTCCAGAGCAAGCTAGAGGGGGATATACAGATGAAAAATCTGATATATACTCCTTAGGTATCGTAATGTATGAAATGATAACAGGTAAAGTTCCATACGATGCGGATAGTCCTATTAGCGTAGCACTAAAACATATTCAAGAGGATATAGTGCTACCTAGTGAAATTGAAAAAACAGTAGCTAAAGATTTGGAAACAATTATTATGAAATGCGTTCAAAAAAGGCAAGCTGACAGATACAATAATGTTACTGATTTAATTTCGGATTTAAAGTTAATTGATAGTAATACATTTGATGGTAATTCAATCCTTGACAACGATAAGAACTCAGCGACAAGAATAATACCTGCAATTGATTTAAAAGAGGAGATAGAAGTGGATAATAAATCAAAAAAAAGAAAAATTAATCCAAATAGCGAAAATAAAAAGAAATCTAAGAATGGTGGAGGAGTTATTTTTTTAGGAATCCTCTTAGCTTTTATACTAGTTACAGGATTGTTCTTTGGATATGGTAAATTAAAAGGAGTATTGGCTGTTGATGAAATTACAGTACCTTACATCAAAGGCATGCAAGAAGAAGATGCAAGAGATCTAATTGAATCAAGAAATTTAACTTTTAGAGTTATAGATACAGTAAAAAGTGATGAATTTAAAGAAGGTCAAGTTATAACTCAATCTGTTGAAGCTGATACTATTGTAAAAAGTGGGTATCCTATTGATGTCACAATTAGTGAAGGGGCTAATTTAATACTAGTTCCATCAGTATTAAATAGAACTCTAAACGACGCGGAAAAAATACTAACAGATAATGGTTTTAGAGTGGGCACAGTAGATCCTAGATTTTCAGATACTGTTGCTAAAGGGTTAGTTATAGAGCAAAATCCTAAATCTTCTGAAGAACTAGCACCAGGATCCAGAGTAAATTTAGCAATTAGTGAAGGACCGGAAATAGTAAATGTATCTATGCCTGATGTTGTAAATAGATCAATAGAAGAAGCTAAGGGCATGATTATAGCTGAAGGTCTTGAAGTAGGTGATGTTACGCCACAACCTAGTGAAAATATCGAAAAAGACATTGTAACATGGCAGTCTTATTTACCTGGTACTACCTTGGAATCAGGTACAGCTGTGGATTTATATATAAGTTCCAAACCTGAAGAAATTCCTGAAGAAAATATAGAAATAGAAATCCCTACTCCTATTACATTAACTCCATTATCTGATAGAGAAGAGACAAATATTAGGATTATTAGAATACAAGATGGAGAACAAGTTGAAGTTTTAAATAAAACAGTTGAATTAAGTGAGGGTACTTTTACAACTATATTATACGGAAAAGAAGGAGCTAAATATGATGTTTTCTATGATGATGTATTCCAAGGCAGGTATCCACCTGATGCACAGTAAGGTGTTAAAATGCTAGAAGGCAAAATTTTAAAAGGTATTGGCGGGTTTTATTATGTTAAAACAACCCAAGGTATTATAGAATGTAGAGCAAGAGGTATATTTAGAGAAGAAAATTTGACTCCATTAGTTGGAGATAATGTAAAGTTAAGAATTAGCAAAGAAGACAATAGTGGATATATAGAAAAAATAATGCCAAGAAAAAATGAATTAATAAGGCCCCCTGTAGCTAATGTAAGTCAAATTATTATTGTAATGAGCATAAAAAAGCCAAATATTAATACATTACTTCTTGATAAATACCTTATGATGGTAGAACAAAATGACTTAAGTATCGTCATATGTTTTAATAAATCAGATTTAGCAAGTTATGAATTTGAAAATTTTAAGGCTATTTATGAACAAATAGGATATAGAGTAATTCTTACAAGCAATAAGTTAAATATGGGAATAGATGAACTTAAAGATACTTTAAAAGATCATACAACTGTTTTAGCAGGCCCATCTGGAGTAGGAAAGTCTTCACTACTTAATAATTTAAAACCTGAATTACAGCGTGAAACAGGAGATATTAGTAGAAAATCATCAAGAGGGAAGCATACAACAAGAAGTGTGGAGCTATTAGAAATTAGTGATGAAACTTATGTATTAGATACACCTGGTTTTTCTTCATTAGATGTAAGTTTTATTAATGAACCTATTGAAGTTAGGAATTACTTTAAAGAAATTAATAAATATGGTTTAGAATGTAGATTTCAAAGCTGTTTACATGATAAAGAGCCTAATTGTGCTATTAAGGAATATGTAGGCAGTGGTCAAATAAATAGAGAAAGGTATGAAAATTACCTTTTAGTATTAAACGAGATAAGAAATATAAGGAGGTATTAAATGGCTGATATAGCGCCCTCATTATTATCTGCAAACTTTGCAAATTTACATGAAGAGATTATGAAAATAGAAGATGGAGGAGCAGATTATTTACATTTAGACGTTATGGACGGAGTTTTTGTACCAAATATCACTTTTGGGCCACCTGTTATTAAAAGTCTAAGAAAAATAACATCAATGCCTTTTGATGTTCATTTAATGATAGATAAACCTGAACGATATATTAAGGATTTTGTAGATGCTGGTGCAAATATTTTAACTATACATCCTGAAGCTACTATACATCTTCATAGAACAATTCAGGAGATAAAATCCTACGGAATAAGAGCTGGGGTTTCACTTAATCCTACTACTTCATTAAATACAATAGAATATATATTAGATGATATAGATTTAATACTGATAATGACAGTAAATCCAGGTTTTGGTGGACAATCCTTTATTGAATCAATGATAAGTAAAATAGTAAAAACAAGAGAAATGATTGATAAAAGAGGTTTGAAAATATTGCTAGAAGTCGACGGTGGAGTTAAATTAGATAATGCGTTACAGCTATCTAATTTAGGTGTAGATATTTTAGTAGCTGGATCTGCAATATTTGGTGCAGATGATATAAAGAAAAAAACTACAGATTTTAAAAATTTATTTGTATAATAGAATCTAATATGTTATATTTAGTTAAATAACAGAATAAAATGAATCACTAGGGGAGCTTTATGCTGAGAAAGTTTATTACTTGACCCTTATAACCTGAACTAGGTAATACTAGCGTAGGGAAGTGCGGACATTAATTTAAATTTTAATTCCCATTCCCAAAGCCAGCGGAGTGGGTTTTTTATTTTGGAAATAATAATTATAATGGAGGTAATGAAATGAATAAAAGATTCAATGTAAAAATGTTAGCTGAAGGTGGAATGATGTTAGCTTTAGCAATATTACTAAATACCATACGAATTTATCAAGCACCAAATGGTGGTAGCGTTTCAGCAGGTAGTATGATTCCAATTTTACTTTATGCCATTAAATGGGGATTTGGCCCTGGTATAATTTTAGGCTCAATATATGGATTAATGGATTTTATGTTCAATCCTTATTTTTATCATCCACTTCAATTCTTTTTAGACTACATAATTGCTTATGGAGTATTAGGAATAGCTGGAATAGGTCATGCTAAAGAAGGAAAGGAAAATAGCTTTGCAAAATCTGTTATGGGTATTATAATAGCAATATGTGGAAGATTGTTTTCTCATGTACTATCAGGAGTAATTTTCTTTGCAGAGTACGCAGGAACCCAAAACCCATGGATTTATTCAATTATCTATAATGCTACTTACTTAATACCCGAATTAATTATTTCAATATTAGTAATATCATTAATTTGGAAACCTTTAAGAAATTTGATTAATAATAATTAGAAAGTAGATGTTAATTTTGAAAGGCTTAATTATTTCAAGTGGAGACGTAAAGAATTACAGAAATTTGAGTGAAACTATTAATAAGTATGATTTTATTTTATGTGCAGATGGTGGATTGAGACATGCTCAATATTTAGGTATTAAACCAAATGCAGTTATAGGCGATTTTGATTCTATAAGTAAGGAGTCCTCTGAATTTGCAGATGAACATAATATACCTATGTTTAAGTTTCCAATTGAAAAAGATGAAACTGATACTGAATTAGCTCTTAAGTTTATGCTAGAAAAAGGATGTAAAGATATTACATTACTAGGAGCAACAGGTAGTAGGGTTGATCACACATTGGCAAATATATTTCTCTTAAAAAATTTATTTGCTTATAATGCTATTGGCAAAATAGTAAATGATAACAATATAATATATTTTGTAAATGATAAGCTTGAATTGAAGAAAAAAGAAGAATACTATATATCTATAATTCCAATATCAACAGGAGGAATTACAGTGAGTATTGAAGGGTTTTATTACCCACTGAATAATGTAGAGATGCAATTTGGCAGCACTCTTGGAGTTAGTAATAAGATAATAGATGACCAAGGTATTATTAAAATAACAAAAGGACAGGCAATAGTAATTGAAGCAAAAGATTAAATTAGTGTAACCTTTTTCACTTCCTTGAATAAAATATTACAAAGGAAGTGTTATTATGAGAAAGAACTTTAATAAGTTTCGATCAAAATATAAAAACATAATAGGAATAGCTCTTGGAATAATAGGATTTATTATATTGATCAGTGTTACTCCATATAGATTTATCTTAGCTATAATAGGAATAATATTAATCATTATGGGTTTTTTATTGATTAAAATAAAATAAGGCTTGCCATTTGGGAAAAATGGAAGCCTTATTTAAATTCTTAATACAATGGTACTACAGAGCTCTTTCAACATAACCAGATCTTAAGCATCTTGTGCAAACATTAACCCTTTTTACTGATCCATTTACTACTGCCCTAACTTTTCTAATATTTGGTGCCCAACTTCTTGAAATCTTTTTATTTGAGAAAGTAACTTTGTTTCCAAATACTTTTCCTTTTCCACAAATTTCACATACCTTTGACATAAAAACACCTCCTTATACTTTCGTTGTATAAACATTAAGTATTATTCCAATTGAAACGCACAATCTATTTTAACATAATTATGTACAAAATTGCAACTATAATGTATTATATAGCTAAGAATATCATTGTTTTAGGTTGAAGATTTAAAATTTATATTGTAAAATACTTATAATGGTATAAAATGCAAGGAGGAGAAAATATATGCCAGCTAAAATTAATTCTGAATTAGGCGTCATCAGTATAGATGAAAATGTAATCGCAAGAATCGCTGGCATTTCTGCTATGGAAAGTTATGGCATAGTAGGAATGGCATCTAAAAACGTAACTGATGGCTTGTATGTACTATTAAAGACAGATTATCTTGAAAAAGGAATCAAAGTTTTTATAAAGGATGGTTTATTAAATATTAATTTACATGTTATATTAGAATATGGAGTAAAGATATCCGTTGTTTCTGAAAACATTATAGAAAAAGTCAAATTTAATGTGGAAAAATTTACTGAAATTAAAGTAGGACATATTAATGTAATTGTCCAAGGAATAAGAGTAGGAAAGTAATTTAAGGAGGTACTACACTTGAATTTAGAGAATATTGATGGAGTATTGTTTAAAAAGGCACTAAATAGTGCTGCAAAACTCCTAGAGATTAATAAAGAGGAGGTAAACTCCCTAAATGTTTTCCCTGTTCCTGATGGAGATACGGGCACTAATATGTGTTTAACTGTTAAATCAGCAGTTAATAAGGGATTAGAGGTAACAGAAAATGATGCTTATAGAATAGCTATAGCTACAAGTCAAGGATCTTTAATGGGAGCCAGAGGTAACTCTGGGGTTATATTATCACAGCTATTTAGAGGATTTGCAAATGGATTAAAAGGACATACTTTAATAGATACAAAAACATTTGCTGAAGGAATTAAACAAGCTTCAGATACTGCATACAAAGCTGTTATGAAGCCAACAGAAGGGACAATACTAACTGTTGCTAGAGAATGTGGAGAATTTGCTCTTAAAATTAGTAAGGAAGAAAAAGATGTAGCTAAGTTTTTAGAAAGAGTAATTCAACACGGCGACGAAGTTTTAGAACGTACTCCAGAGATGCTACCTGTTTTAAAACAAGCAGGTGTTGTAGACTCAGGTGGCAAGGGATTAATGTACTTATATAAAGGATTTTATAATGGAATCATAGGTAAAGATGAATATAAAGATATTGAATTATCATATGATGAAACAAAAGTCAAAGAACCTGATAATCAAATAGAACATTCTAATACTGACGATATTGAATTTGCTTATTGTACTGAATTCATGATAAATACAAACTACAATAATTTAGAGACATTTCGAAAAGAATTATCAGAATTAGGGGATTCTTTATTGGCAGTAGGTGGAGAAGGCATTATTAAAGTTCATATTCATACTAATAATCCAGGAAATGCTTTAGAAAAGGCTCTTAAGCTAGGTAGTTTAAAAGATATAAAGATAGAAAATATGAAGTATCAACATGAAGAAATCCTTCTAAAAAATGAATTAAAACAATTAAAAAATTCAAAGATAAAAACTGAAGATATTGAAATCAACAAAGATTATTCTTTTATATCTGTTTCTATTGGTGAAGGTATTAATAAAATCCTTAATGATTTAAATGTTGATGCAATTGTATCCGGCGGTCAAACTATGAATCCTAGTACTGAAGATTTACTAAAAGCTATAGATACTACCCACGGTAAAAATGTTATAATATTACCTAATAATAGCAATATTATACTAGCAGCTGAACAAACAAAAGAATTGAGTAATAGAAATATTACAATCATACCTACTAAAAATATTGCTCAAGGTATATCTGCACTATTAGCATTTAATGAAGAAGCTACATTAAATGAGAATGTTGAAGTTATGACTAATAATATAAATACTGTTAAATCTGCTCAAGTAACTTATGCCGTTAGAGATACAGAATATAATAATACAAAAATCGTTAAAGATGACATTATAGGATTATCAGATAAGGAAATATTATCTTCAGGAAAAGATATTAATGAAGTATCTATAAATCTGGTAGAAAAACTTGTAGACGATGATATTTCAATAATAACAATATTTTACGGTAATGATGTAGATGAAATAAAGGCAAGTAATTTAGCAACCATCTTAGGAGCTAAATACGAAGATATTGATATTGAAGTTATTTTTGGTGGTCAGCCATTGTACTATTATATATTTTCTATAGAATAGCCCTACAAAATGTAGGGTTTTATTTTTATCATGTGGCCTTTGCCAATTTTAATTGTTTCTACATTTAGGAGGAGCTATGGATATTTTAAATAAGAATATACAGTATTTAAAGGGAGTAGGGCCTAAAAAAGCGTCAAGATTTAAACGATTACATATTGAAACTGTTGAAGAGCTTTTATATTTCATACCTCGAGATTATGAAGATAGATCAATTTTTAAAAGCTTAAGAGATGGAGTAAGAGATGAAAAGATAACTTTAAAAGTTGAAATCATAGGACAATATATATTAAATAGACCACGTAAAAATTTGTCCATCCTAAAAATTCCATTTAGAGATTCCAGTGGATATGGAAATCTAGTATATTTTAATCAAGATTACTTAAAAGATAGATTTAAAATAGGGGATATATATATTGTAAATGGTAAATTCAATAAAAATGGAATAGAAAATCAGATTATGAATCCAGTTTTTGAAAAACCAGGGCAATCCCAAAAAGTAGGCCTAATTGTCCCAATATATTCATTGACAGAAGGATTAACAAGTAATGATATATTAAAATTAGTTAACAATCTATTGAAAGAATACTTAACATTTATCCCTGACCTACTTCCAAAGTATTTAATAAATAAGCACAATTTAATGAGCATTCAAGAAGCACTAATGAATATTCATTTCCCTAAGTCAATAGATTATATGAAAAAAGCAAGAAATAGATTAGCATATGAAGAACTACTCAATTTACAATTAGGTTTAAGTATCATAAAAAACAAAACAATTAATAATAACAATGGTATTAAATTTCCGTATAAAAAGGAAGTTTCGGATTTTATAAAAAATTTACCATTTAAATTGACAAAGGCTCAGTTAATAGTTTTAGAAGAAATTTTCACAGATATGGAAAACAACAAGCAAATGAATAGACTCATACAAGGCGACGTAGGATCTGGAAAAACAATTGTTGGAATTGTTTCAATGTTCAAATCCGTTGTAAGCGGATATCAGGCAGCAATGATGGCTCCTACAGAGATTTTAGCTATGCAGCATTATGAATCTTTAACTAGTTTACTAGATAAATATGATATTAGATGTGAATTATTAGTGGGAAGTTTGAGTAAAAAGAAAAAGGTAGAAATTCAATCAGATTTAAAGGCAGGTAAAATCGACATCTTAGTTGGGACTCATGCCTTAATACAAGATAATGTTGAATTCAATAGATTAGGTCTTACTATTACAGACGAGCAACATAGGTTTGGGGTTAAGCAAAGAACTTCCTTAAGCCAGAAAGGAGAAAATCCAGATATCATTGTTATGACTGCAACGCCTATACCTAGAACTTTAGCCTTAATACTCTATGGAGACTTAGACATTTCTATTATAGATGAACTGCCACCAGGTAGAAGAGAGATTGAAACTTATGCAGTTGACAAAAACATGAAGGAAAGAATATATAAGTTCATTGAAAAGCAAGTATCTTTTGGTAGACAAGCCTATATAGTATGCCCATTAATAGAAGAATCTGAATCTATGGATTTAAACTCTGCTAAAGAACTCTTTCAATATCTACGTGATGAAAGATTAGTTAAATTGAATATTGGTTTATTACATGGTAAGATGGCTCAAAAAGAAAAAGACGAAATAATGGAGCGTTTTAATAAAAATGATATTCAAGTCTTAGTGTCTACAACTGTAATTGAAGTTGGAGTTAATGTAGCTAATGCAAATCTTATGGTAGTATTTAATGCTGAACGATTTGGTTTGGCACAATTACATCAATTACGAGGAAGAGTAGGTAGAGGAGAGTATCAATCATATTGTATTTTAATTAATGAAAATATGAATTCAATTTCTAGAGAGAGAATGAGGATTTTACAATCTTCGTCAGATGGATTTTTTATATCTGAAAAAGATTTAGAGTTAAGGGGTCCAGGTGAATTTTTTGGAACCAAGCAACATGGGTTACCACAATTAAAAGTAGCCAATTTGTTTACAGATATGGATATTTTAAAGGTTGCTCAAACAGATGCACATCATATTTTGAATAATGACCCCAATCTTAATAATGAAGATAATAAAGGCTTGATATCTAAAATAAATGAAATGTTTGACAAAAATCTAGATTTATTGGATTATTAAGTATAATATTTACGCAAAATATGATAAAATATCTACATCTAGGAAAGGAAGAACATAGTGAGAGTTATATCAGGCATAAGAAAAGGTCATAATCTAAAATCTCCAAAGGGTAAAGGCATTAGACCAACTGAAGATAAGATTAAAGAATCATTATTTAATATAATAAGCCCTATATCCAATGAAGCTATTGTTTTGGATTTGTTTAGTGGAACTGGACAAATAGGTGTTGAGTTTCTAAGTAGGGGTGCGTACAAAACATATTTTATTGATAAATCTATTACTAGTATTTCAATTATTAAAGAAAACTTACTACATACTAAACTATTAGATAGCAGTGTTATTATTAATAAGGATGCTAAAATTGCCTTAAGGATTATTAATGAAATGAATTTGAAATTTGATTACATATATATTGATCCACCATTTAAAGAACATACACTTGTAATTCAAACTCTTGAAACTATAATTGATAATACTCTTTTAAAATCAAGAGGCTTAATTATTATCGAACATGAAAATGAATTAGTTTTAGAAAATAAATTTAAGAATTTAATAAAATACGATACGAGAAAATATAAAAGCAAATCTTTATCATTTTACAGAATTGGAGATAAAATATGAATGTTATATACCCTGGTAGTTTTGATCCTGTAACTAATGGACATATTGATATAATAAAAAGATGTGCAAAAAAATTTGACAAAGTAACAGTAGCTGTTTTAAATAACAATTCAAAAAACGGTTTTTTACCAATAGAAAAAAGGCTAGAATTATTGAAAGAAACTACAAAACATATTAATAATGTAGAAATTGATTCTTTTAGTGGATTATTGATAGATTATGCTAAAATGAAAGATATCAATATAATAGTAAAAGGATTAAGAGCAGTGTCAGATTTTGAAAATGAAATGAAAATGGCATTAGCTAATAACAAACTCTATCCAGAACTTGAAACTTTATTCATGGTCTCAAATACGAGATACTCTTATTTAAGTTCAAGCCTTGTAAGAGAACTATCTGTTTTTGGTGGAGATGTTTCTTGTTTAGTTCCTAAAGCTGTTGAAGAGGCTTTAATAAAAAAATTCCAAGGGGGTCTTTAATAATGGATGTTTTAAATCTAATCGATGAGATAGAGGATATTGTAGAAGCGGCTTCAGGTATGCCTTTTAGTAGTAAGGTTATGGTAGATAGAGAAGAACTACTTGAAATAATTAAGGATATTCGAATTAAACTACCTGATGAAATAAAACAAGCTACATGGATTAAAGATGAAAGACAAAGAATTCTTGCTGAAGCTCAAAAAGATGCAGACACTATTGTGGATGAAGCAAACTTAAAATTAAAAGAAATGATTAATGAAGAAGAAATAATTAAAATGGCTAATAACAAAGCTGAAGAAATAGTTGTTAAGGCACAAAATAATGCTAAGGAAATTAGGTTAGGTGCTCTTGAGTACGCAGATAGCCTATTATTAGACACTCAAGAGGATTTAAAAGAATTAATTCAATTATTGAATGATAACAGAAAAGAGCTTAGAGGGAATAACTAAGCTCTTTTCCTACATTCATTTATAAAAACATTTAGCAATGATAAACATATTGTTGACACTATTACAATTGATGTAGAAATAATAAATAATTTCACAAAATTATTTGAAGTATATGTATTAAAAGTAGGCATAGAGTTTATATATGTTTTCATTGTTATATTCTTATAAAATAGCAAATATAATACATACGTATAAATAGCGGAAAATATTCCATGTAAGAATTTTGATATTAAATAAATCTTTGGACTTATATCAGTAGAGCTAATAAAACTCAAAGCCTGACTATGTATGGAAAATCCGCCCCAGCCAATTATTAGATTTAAAATAATTACTTTAATTATTAGATCAATATTCAGATTTGAAATTATTTCACATCCATTTGTCATCTCTATTATTCCAGCTATGATACCTTTTATAATATTAGCATCAATTGAAGTTAATTGTGAAATCACTCCTACTAATGAATTGAATAATTGGAATGAAAGCAATATATCGATTATTACTGAATATATTATAACAAATCCCCCTATGGAAATTATTGATTCCATACTATCTTTAATTGACTTATAAATTAATGAACCAACACTTTTATTCTCTAGAGCTTCCTTATCTAAATGGCTTCTATTATTATATTGATAATTATTAGTTGATATTAAACTATCCTTCCTCTTATAAAATCTAAAAATTACACCTACTGTTATTGCACCTAAATAATGTGGAATTATCATTAGTGCTGATACATTTGGCCCACCCATCATCCCAATTAATACAGTACCTAGTATGAATAACGGACCAGAAGTTGAAGAAAAACTAATTAATCTATCAGCATCTATTTTAGAAATATATCTTTCTTTCCTCAATTTAGATGTAAGCCTTGCTCCTATAGGATAACCTGACATAATACTCATTGAGAATGGAAAAGCTCCAATTCCAGGTACATTAAATATAGATACCATTAAAGGGTCGAAATATTTTGTAATTGAGTTTATTATACCAAATGAAACCAGTAAGTCAGTGATAAAAATAAAAGGGTAGAGTGAAGGAATTAATAAATTAAACCATAGATTCAATCCTTCTCTAGCACTATTTATACTTTGGTTTGGATTTCGAACTATTTTATACATAATTACAAGTAAAATAAATGTCATAAAAATGTTTTTCATACTATGTTTATTTTTGCTCATAAAAAAACCCTTCTTTCTCATAACAATAATTGTTTAATTATCTATATGAAAGAAGGTTTTTATTTATTTTAAAA